>CAZLCF010000118.1:0-8942 GCA_964557905.1 uncultured Rikenellaceae bacterium
TTTATATTGGCATTAAAAAAAAGTCCGTCTCCTGGCGGACCTTTCCTATGATTATTTATTTTCTTAATTCGAGTCCTGAACGCAACGGACAGAATATCCTGATGATTGATCAAGATATTGAGTTGTCACAAAACCAGTGGCGGAATGGATACTAATGGCCAATGCCCCTTCGGACACAGTTGAAGACCACCAGTAGGCAGAATTACCCAGATCGATAAAAGTACTGTTGTAAGTATCACGGAAACCTCCAGGCATAGCATTGAATCCGCTTGAATTGTTTGTTGCCGGTGTATTTCCTACACTGCCCGGGTATGGGTCCAGGTTCCATCCGATTATGGAAGCCATTGACTTGGCAATATCATTCCCATCGCCTTCGTACCCGTAACCATTGGTCTCCAGGTATAATAATAATTCATCCCACTCAGCAGTAGTTGGAACATGGTAACCTGTGGGGCAGATATTACGGCTGTCGGTTGCTGTGTACCATGTATATAATCTTCCATATGTGGCTACGTTCAGTTCATTGCCTGAATATGGCCACTGGTATTTTGGATCTATATCATAAGTAATAGTATCTCCGGGAAGAACTGTAGTACCTATAAGATCACCATTACTGTACCTTGTTGTCCTGAGGTTTTCTGTCATCCATACCTGGTTCCCTAACAGGATGGTTGCATAAACATAGCCATCAGCATCAACAGCAGATTTGACAATAGGCTGAACATTCCCTCCTAAACTGATGTTCCCCCCGACAATCAGGTCATTCTGCAAGCTAAGGACTCCCTGAATGTCAACTGTATCTGCATTTGCTGAAAGCAACGATCTCCTCCATCCCTTTTCCTGACCGAACCCTACTATATCAAATGTGGTTGAGGATGTGGGATCCAGCTTCCTTACATAAAACCTGGAACTGTCCGGATTAATGAAGAAAAAATTATCTGCCTCCCCTTTATCATTACCGTAGCCGCCGATGGCAAAGCCTCCCTTATTGCCTTTCCCTGCCGGATCGACCAGGTACACCCTTGTACTGTCGCGCGTCACGCGAAGGTATTCTTCAGGAGGCAACTTGGAACTGCCGAATCCGCCTATTGCAAAGCCTCCCTTGGCTCCCTTGCCTGTATTTTTATCGATGTATACCCTGACACTGTCATGACTGACAACCAGCAGGTTTTGAGAGGGAGTTTTCACATTGCCGAATCCTCCAATGGCGAAGCCTCCCTTGTTTCCCTTTCCTGAATCTTCGTCAACGTAAGCCCTGATACTATCTGAATTGACAACGAACAGGTCCTGCGATGGAGCTTTCTCTGTACCAAATCCGCCTATTGCAAATCCTCCCTTTCCTTTTGCGCCATTATCAACATATATCCTCACTCCTTCATTATATACTGCAAATACTGTCTGCCCGTCTTTATTCTTAACCTCAAATAATGCTTCTTCCATATCGCTCGTTTCTCCTGTGACTGACAGCTTTTTCACACTGCCGCTCAGATCATCGGCAACCATGGCATAAGGCACTGTCCACAGTTTTGCTGATCCCAGGCTTTTCCACGAGCCCTGGTAGTTTATCTGTATCTTAATGAACAATGGGGATGTGGTCCAGTCAACTGCATTAAAGGTCAATGCTGAACCGGCTTGTCTGGTTCCGGTACCGATTACAAGGTTAAATACACCACTGACATTGGTTTTAACAGTTGAGTGAAGCTCCTCCCAGACAATTACAGGTGTTAAGGTATCGGAGAGAATGTCTACTTTAACCTGTATTGTGGCATTCGTTATAGGCGCTCCTGTAGTGGCATGCACAACAGCCTGGTAATTAAGACCCTGTGGTACCTGTGCTATGGTCAGGATGCACGTTGCCGACAGAGCTGAAATAAGGATTATTTTTCTCATATCTTCGTAAAATTAATTCACTTACCAACTTAAAACTGTGTAAAGCTATAAAACTAAAATCATTTTTCCGGCAGCAGGCCATAATAAAAACAACTAACCGGACTTGCATCCTAAGGTTTATGAAAAAAGTAACGAACAAGTTACAACATCGACAATCAAAAATCAAGTTTTTTTTGATCCTCTCAGCAAAGCTCTCGCTCATTTACCGTCCCATCCCGATAGCTATCGGGAGCCGTTAGCCTGTCTCCGGCAGCCGGATACTGTTTACCGGTTTTTCCGGTTATTTAATGGTTTCATTGTTATTTCTATAAAAAGAGATTTAATTTTGTTCTTGGTATTAAATCACATTTCCTATGACCAACCACGCTAACGACAGCAAAATCATCATCATCGGCGCCGGATTTGCCGGACTGGGAGCCGGGATATACGCACAGATGAACGGTTACAGAACAGAGATCTTTGAGATGCACGATAAACCAGGGGGTCTGTGTACATCCTGGAAACGGAATGGCTACACCTTCGACGGGTGCATACATTGGCTCGTGGGCTCAAATCCGGATAGCGGCTTCAACCAGTACTGGGAAGAGGTTGGCATAGCGCAGGGACGCCGGATCATCAACATGGAGGAATACATGCGCTTCGAAGGCCATGATGGCAGAACTCTGATCTTCTGGTCGGATGTCGACAGGCTTGAAAAACACCTGCTGGAATTCTCCCCGTCCGACAGGGAACCGATCAGAGAATTCATTGCCGGAATAAGAATGTGCTTTGCTTTCGACTTTCCCTCAAATAAGACTTCCTTTCCTGTGCGCCTGGTTAAAAAAATAAGTGTCGGACTTAACTTCGCCATCAACTCCGGTAAAATGCAGAAGTGGATAAAGACCACTGCAGGAGAATTTTCAAACCGCTTTAAGGATCCCCTTCTGAGAGAGGCCATGAGGGAAATATGGATGCCCGAGTTCTCCATGCTGCTGATGTGCTTTACATTTGCATACCTTCATAAAAAGAATGCCGGCTACCCGATGGGAGGTTCAACACCCATGTCGGAAGCCCTTGAGAGCCGTTATTTAAAAATGGGCGGGACAATCAATTACAAAAAAAAGGTTGAGAAGATCCTCGTGGAAGACAACCGTGCTGTGGGGATTAAACTCACTGACGGAACAGAGCACCTTGCAGGCAGGATCATCTCCGCCGCCGACGGATACAGTACGATCTTCAATATGCTCGACGGTAAATACGCCAATGACAAGACGCGTGAGCCGTACGAAAAATGGCCGATCTTCCAGCCGCTTATCTTCATAGGGATCGGTGTGAACCGCTCTTTTGCGGATGAACCGCTTTCCGTTTCCGGGTTCAGCTGTCCGATCAGCGAGCCTGTTGAAATAGGCGACAGAGTGCGAAACAGGCTTTGGATACATCCTTATAACCATGATCTGTCCATGGCGCCTGCCGGCAAAACCAGCATTATAATCATGCTGGAGTCCAGGTATGATTACTGGGAAAAGCTGGCACAGGATGAATCAGCTTACAAAGCCAAAAAAGAGGAAATTGCACATATCGTTGTGGCACTGCTCGATAAAAGGTTCCCCGGCATCTCGTCACAGGTTGAAGTCGTTGATGTGGCCACTCCCATGACCTTTAAGCGTTATACCGGCAACTGGCAGGGAAGCTTTGAGGGCTGGCTTGTCACCCCGGCAAATTCGTATACCATGATGAAACCCATGTCACAGTCGCTGCCCGGACTGAGCAATTTCTTTATGTGCGGTCAGTGGGTCGAACCAGGAGGTGGACTGCCCACAGGCATCATTTCGGGAAGAAGACTGGTAAAAAGCCTTTGTAAGGAGGATCACAGGAAGTTCAGAACTACGGTGGAATAAAGTCATGCGGTTGACTGTTCGTTCGTTCGTTTAGCGTTCATCGTTCAGTGAAGGTTCGCCGGTCGCCGGTAGCCGGTTGCCTGTAGCCTTATTTTATCCCAAAGTCCTCCTCCACCTCGCGATACCTCCTGCTTTCCAGTACCGGCATCAGCGTTTTCCTTTCATCAGAGAACAGGGGTGTTCCGCTCGAAATATGACTGCTGCCTGTTTTTACCCAGAGCCAGCCATCCGCCAGCCTTGCCTCAGCGTAGCCTGACGAATTTAAAAGACCCATCTCAGCATTTATACGACCCACGTATTTGTCTATAAGCTCATTATATAACGTCCTTAGAATTATATATGATTCCCTGAAGGGGTCGTATGATCGAAGCAACTCATAATTTTGAGGGTATTTCCTTTTCATAAAAAGCAGGTACTCGCTGATGAAAAAATCGAATTCATAATAGGCGCTCATGGTGCTCTGAGTATGTGTAACCCATTCAAACAATCCCGCTTCATCCGATCCTGCAGCTGTCTTGTATGCTTCAAGCATGTCGAAGCAGTATCTCGATCCCAGGTAGTAGGCATGCAGTTCATTCAGCAGGCCGATCACTCCGTCGCTCTGTGTCGATGTTGTTCCATTTATATATGTATCAAAACGGTATGTCCTCAGGTCAGCGGGAATGACTATGGCAAGATCACCGGAGGGAAACATCGCATTAAACGGGAAGGAGACAAAAAAGCTCTGGTGAGGAGAGATATAGATTAATCCCTGGGCGTTATCAGGGTTGAAATCCAGATTATTATCCAGGAGATAGCGAAACATATTCTGGTCGAAATAGCCATGTGCTATCTCATGGACGTTCTTCTCCATGCTTGAGAGAAGCTCAATCCTTGTGCGTCCCCTGAGATATGAAAAAGTCTCAGCCGTTTTCTGTGATGATACAGCTCCCCCGTTGGGAAGCGGAGCTGATGAAAACACCGGCAGGCTATCGTAGCTCATCAGCAGGTACCAGGAATCAGGTGAATACCTTCCTGTGGATTCCTTTATCCATTCCGTATTTGCAGAACGCTCAATATTCCTTTGTCTGCGGATCTCTTCCCAGTCAGGGGGCGGAACATTGTTTCTTGCCATATATCCGCTGAATGGGGCAATATTTTCATTTGGGTATGGACTTTCCCGGCTGGAACTGGTAACTGACTGCTCCGCTTTTATTTTGACATGAGTATCGCCATCATAGCTCATCACAAAAAGCAATGCTGTGACCAACAGAACCATTTTCAATAATAACTTCATTTGCTGAATCCGCTTCACAAATATCTAATAAATCAGCACTAATAACTAATAACATCTTAAAGATTTCAAAAACCACAGGAAAATAAAAATAATTCATATAGTATATTTAATATTTTTAGTATATTTACATGTTTTATTAAGTATACTGAATATGAGAATAATTAACAGGGAAAGGTACCTGGAGCGGATAAGGCCATATTACGGGAAACAGCTGGTCAAGGTAATAACCGGTCAGAGGAGGGTCGGGAAGAGCTATTTCCTCAGGCAGGTTGAAAATGAATTACGTAAAAAATTGCCTAAAGCCAATGTCATTTTCATTGACCTGGAGAAATTTGAGTTTGACAGGATCCGAACTCACGCTGGCCTTTATAAATATATAAAGTCAAAAAGCAGGAAAGGAAAGAATATTCTGCTCATTGATGAAATCCAGGAGGTGAATGAATTTGAAAGGGCGCTGAAAAGCCTTCTGGCGGAGAAAAATTTCGATATTTATGTCACAGGCGGCAGTTCGCGGCTCTTTTCAGGCGAGATAGCAACCTTACTGAGCGGAAGGCAGGTTGAGATACAGCTGTACAGTCTCTTATTTCCGGAATTCCTTCTTTTCAATGACCTTGAACCGTCTGAAAAGTCGCTTGCCAGGTATCTGAAGCACGGAGGATTGCCATATCTTCGCAACCTGCCGGATGATGATGAGATGGTTTATGACTACCTTAAAAACATCTATGCAACGATTCTTTACCGCGATGTGGTAAGCCGTTACGAAATCCGCGACATAACATTTCTTGAGAATCTCACTCGTTTCCTGGCAGACAACACAGGGAATATAATATCTGCCAACAGCATAGCAGTTTATTTGAAATCGCAACGACAGTCAAAATCGGTATCCGTTATAATTTCCTATCTGAAATATCTTGAGCAGTCATATTTTATCAGCAAGGTAAGGCGCCAGGATGTGCAGGGCAAAAGAATTCTGAGCAGCGGGGAGAAGATATATTTCCAGGATCTGGGATTACGAAATATACTTACAGGATACAGACCGGATGATATTTCGAAGATAATTGAAAATGTAGTTTACAATCACCTGGCTGCAAGAGGATTAAGGATTTCGGCCGGCAAGCTGGGAGACAGGGAAATTGATTTCATTGCGGAGAAGGGCGGTGAATTTTCATATTACCAGGTCACATACCTTCTTGGTGATAAAAAAACGATTGACCGTGAGTTCGGCAATCTATTGGATATTGATGATCATTATCCCAAGTACGTCATTTCCATGGACACCTTTCCGGTAACCGCCTCCATGAAGGGAGTAAAACATATCCGGTTAATTGATTTTCTCCTGGAAGAATAACCAATAGCTATTAACCAATAACAATTATTTTAATCCTGAAGTCAGACAGGTACAGAGTAACTTTAAAATTCATAAGTCAAAGAAAACCCATTGCTGGTTGGATTTATTGATAATCTTTGTTCCTCAAACTCCTTATGAAGATGCGGCACTAAGAATCCTGTTGACCCTCCGACAAGTGAACCCACAATTACATCTGTAGGGAAATGTTTCCCTGACATGGCTCTGAAATATGCCTGTAAAGCTGTTCCTGTAATGCTCACTCCCCAGATGACATATTTCAATTTTGAATCAGGGAAATAATCATTAAATACTTTTGCTGTAAAAATAAAAGCATAAGCTGTTGAAGAAGCATCACCTGAAAAAAAGGAATCTTCGATATCATTGCCTGCAATGTCTTTCAAAAATTGTTCTTTTGCGTCACCTTTCAGCTCGTTTATCTGATCCATTGTCTTATAGGTGAATGGCCTGTATCTGTCAGTAGTACCTTTGGCAAATGAGGTTAGTCCCTGAGTCAGGAAATAACCTTCCAGATAGATCAGACATAATGAACCTCTGCTTTTCAGGTCTCCCGGGAAAAGTACTAATCCTAAGGAAGCGCCGATCTTTGAAGCTCTTTTGAAAACCAAACCTGTTGCTTTAGCATCTGTATCCCATCTGCCGGCCGCTTCTCTATCGATAAAATTAATTCTGCTAATATCATCCTGAGTAACACTTCCCATTTCAAAAGGGGGCAGGTCTTCATGCTGTTCAAGATATTTTCCGGCAAGATATGCAGATAATGATATTCCACCTGTGATCAAATCCTTTTTTAAGGACAGATTATAAGGAGACTGATAGTTCCAATAACTGTTCTGTGCCGAAACCAAATTAACCAGCAGACAAATAACTTCAATGAGGATTATTCTTTTTATCACGGGTTTTATTAATTGTGATCTCAATTTTCCCATTATTTCTATCAACTAAATTAAGAAATCCACCCGACTTCTTATTCAAATATTAAAGCAGAAGATTTTTCAGTATATTTATTACTTAAATATCTTGTTATGAAAAGGCTGGCTATTGTCTTTCTGGTTTTACAGGTTATTCTGGCATGCTTTAGCTGCAGCCGCGATCCTGAAAAAATCATAGGGATGAAGATCTATGATTACAGCGGTGACTTTAATTTACTGGTTGACAAGTGGAAAGACATGGGTATCAATACAGCCTTCATCAGCAAGGAGCTGGCAGCCAATACAGTCTTCAGACAGTTATTGAAGGAAAACAGTATACAGGTTTATATCATCTTCCCGGTGTTCTATGATCCTGCACTCCTGCAACAGGACAGCACGCTGTACGCGATTACCGATAAGGGCAAAATAGCCAAAGACGAATGGGTGGAGTTTGTCTGCCCCTCACGCACTGCTTATCGTTCGTTGAAAATTGCCGAAGCGGCTGATCTGGTCAGTAAGCTGGAACCGGATGGTCTGAGCATTGATTTCATCCGTCAGTTTGTTTTCTGGGAAATGATCTATCCTGAAAGGACAGCAGAGAGTCTTGACGCAGCATGCTTTTGTGACAGCTGTGTAGGAAGCTTCTGCAAGCTGAAAGGTATTTCCCTGCCTGATGCCTGTGTATCGGTTACACAAAAAGCAGCTTATATATTAAATTCTTATTCAGAAGCATGGAACGATTACCGCTGTGACCTGATCGCTTCAATGGTGAAGGAGCTTGCAGATAAAGTCCATAGCATTAAACCCGATATAAAAATCAATGTTCATGCCGTACCATGGAGGGACAGAGATTTTGGTGGCGCGAACATCAGAGTGGCCGCACAGGACTTGCAAAAGATTGGACCCTTTGCCGATTACATATCCCCCATGTGCTATTCGCAAATGGTCAGGCGTGATGCCGCCTGGATCAAATCGGTGGTGACCGGCATGGATAAAAAAGCTAAGGGGAAGATCTTACCCAGTATCCAGGTGTACCCCTATTATATTGATGATCCTTTTACTGCTGAGGATTTCAAAGAGTGCATTGATGCAGCCTTGAAGGCACCCTCACAGGGAGTGGTCTTTTTTTCGTGGCCATTGTTTGAGAAAGATCCTGTACGGATGGATATCAAATAAAGATCCAAACTGATATTTGCCTGATCACTTATTCCCCAGTCCGGTCTGGTTGGTTATCAGGCTGTTGACAAGTGATTTAAGGTCATCAATCTCTTTTCGCTGACCCTCTATCTGTTCTTGCTGATCTTTTATGGCTTCCACAAGAAGGGCTGTAACAGGAGCATATTGCATTGAATAATGATCATTGCTGACGGAAACGACTTCCGGTATTATATCAACAGCCTCCTGCCCGATGAATCCCATCTGCATGCCATCCATTCCTTCGGCTGGTTCATTCCATAAGAAATTCACTCCTCTGAGCTTCATTACTTTTTCAAGAGCATCCGGGATTGAAACAATGTCATGTTTAAGTTTTTCGTCGCTGTCGTTAGACCATGATTCGAGGCCACCTGCACTTCCATTGACAAAAAAAGTTCTGTTGGAAGTATTATGACTGGAATTCCCAC
>CAZLCF010000119.1:0-8841 GCA_964557905.1 uncultured Rikenellaceae bacterium
TAATGAATATATTTTAAAATCAAAAAAATCTTTAGATTTGCAGTCTGAAGTTTAGTTGTCGATATTATTATTAGGATAAAGGAATATGTGCGGAATTGTTGGTGTATATGATCTGAAAGTCAATTATCTGGAGCTTAAAGCTGATGTTTTGAAGATGTCTAAGAAGGTCAGGCATCGTGGACCTGATTGGGAGGAATATTTCTACAGATCAATCTTTGCCGAACATTTTCCTTCCGATACTGCAGCTTCCTGTGTTCCTTCCGTTCCGTCAGTAGCATGCAGCACCGCCGAAGCTCTTGCATGGGACGCATCATTTAAAAACATGATCGATCCCTCCGGCCGTGCAGTTAAAAACGTACACGTGGATTCATATAAATAATTTATCTTAATTTTATGGCACTACAATTAATAATTGCCATAAATGGAAGAAAAATACGACGACCTGAAAATAATCCTGTGGTTGATTCTTTTCTTTTTTTTCGGGATAATAATTATCACCTGCAAAAAAGAGCCCGAGGAATATATCATGACCGTCAACGGTCCGGTTAATCCCTCTGAAATAGGAAAGACTCTTACTCATGAGCATGTTCTTGTAGATTTCATAGGAGCTGACAGCATCAGCTTTTCACACTGGAACAGGGATTCAGTGATTTCCAAACTTGTGCCTGTTTTGTTGAAAGCGAAAGAAGCAGGAGTTGCTACATTTTTTGAATGTACTCCAAAATACCTTGGACGGGATCCTCTTGTTCTGAAGGAGCTGTCTCAAAGAACAGGACTCAATTTCATAACCAACACAGGATATTACGGCGCATATAACAAATATCTCCCTGAGAGCGTCTATACTATCGATGCAATAATCCTGGCTGATAAATGGACAGGGGAGTTTCGCAATGGAATTGAGGATACAGGAATAAAACCAGGGTTTATCAAGATCGCTGTAAATCAGGATGATACATTATCTCCTGCAGACGCTAAACTGATTTCTGCAGCAGCTCTTACACACCTTGCAACAGGTTTGACAATTGCTTCGCACACAGGTCCTGAAAAGCCTGCATTCGCACAGATTAAGATATTAAAGGAGATGGGTGTTGATCCTTCTGCATTCATTTGGGTCCATGCTCAAAGAGGCACAGTTGAATCAAATATTGAGGCTGCGCGGGCAGGCTCATGGATATCCCTTGACAATGTACGCTATCGTTCCGATGCAGAACCGGGCTCCCCTAACAGTATTGAATGGTATGCCAACAGAATAGTCGAATTGAAGAAGAACGGACTTCTTCATAAAGTTCTCCTTTCACACGATTCCGGATGGTACGATCCATCTAAACCCGGCGGCGGCCAGATTAACGGGTATACTGATATCTTTGAATATCTGATACCTGTTTTAAAAGAAAAAGGGGTTACAGAGAATGAGATCGATCAGATACTTTCTGATAATCCTGCAGAAGCTTTTAAGATCAGGATCAGGAAGTTATAATGAAAAACCAGATCCCGCTTGGAATATGCGCCTCTCTTGCCCTTGTGTCATGCGGTGGAACTGCAAACAAGGAAAAGCCTCTGCCGAATATCATCTATATCCTGGCAGATGACCTGGGATATGGCGACCTGAGCTGTTACGGTCAGCAGAAATTCTCCACTCCAAACATTGACAGGCTCGCCCGTGAGGGAATGCTTTTTACACAGCATTATACGGGATGCACAGTTTCAGCTCCTTCACGCTCCTGCCTCATGACAGGTCTTCATACCGGGCATACCCCCATACGTGGAAACAAGGGATGGGAGCCCGAAGGACAGTGGCCTTTGCCTGCAGGATCATTTACAGTTGCTGAAATGCTGAAGTCAAGAGGTTATGTTACAGGAGCATTCGGTAAATGGGGACTAGGATATATTAATACTGAAGGTGATCCGAATTCACAGGGTTTTAATGAGTTTTACGGCTACAATTGCCAGAGCCTTGCACATAACTATTATCCAGGTCATCTGTGGCATAATCATGAGAAAATCTTGCTTACTGAAAATGACAGTGGTAAAACAGGAGCTTATAGTTGCGACCTTATCCATAAAGCTGCCCTGGGTTTTCTGGAAACAAACAAGGATAAGCCGTTCTTCCTTTTTTATCCGACGACAATTCCGCATGCAGAACTATTTGCCAAAGAGGAGTATATGAAGGCTTTCCGTGGGAAATTTGATCCTGAAAGATCATTTAAGGGAGTGGATGAAGGCCCCTCTTACCGTCTTGGTCCTTATGGTTCCCAGCCGGAAGCGCATGCTGCCTTTGCTGCAATGATAAAGCAACTTGATGATTATGTGGGCGGGATACTTGACAAGTTAGCCGAATTTGGCCTCGAGCAAAATACAATAGTAGTCTTCGCGTCAGATAACGGCCCTCACCTTGAAGGCGGAGCAGATCCTGATTACTTCGACAGTAACGGCGCCCTCAAGGGCTACAAGCGTGATTTGTATGAAGGAGGTATCAGAACACCTATGCTCATACGATGGCCCGGAAAAATAAAAGCAGGATCAACTTCTGATCATGTTTCAGCATTCTGGGATATCCTGCCGACATTTGCTGAAATAACCGGAGCAGAACAGCATGAAGATATTGACGGGATCTCATTTCTTCCTGAACTGCTGGGCAAAGAACAGAAGAACCATGAATATCTCTATTGGGAATTTCATGAACAGGGAGGGAAAATGGCAGTGAGAATGGGCAACTGGAAAGCAGTAAAACTTGATGTTGACATGATTTCCCGGGGTGATGTTGAACTGTATGATCTTTCCGCAGACATCGGTGAAGCAAATGATGTAGCTTCATCACATCCGGAGATTGTAAAAAGAATGGAAGAGATTATGAAACAGGCACATATCCCCTCGGATGTTTTTCCGTTTAATTATGAATAAAAACTTCAATATCACTGCTGACTGGGACTCACGTGTCTGGTCTCTCCTTTATTGAATGGACAGCAGTCTTCAGCTCGCGTGCACCTTGCACCGTTGTACCGTTATAGCGCAAACCAGTATGAAAGCTTGACAAGAAAAATATTTTGAGGAACAATACCAAACAGGTCCTTCATATCATTGCCATAGGAGAATACTCCTGTTGATGCATTGCTTGTTCTTCCCTGAGACCAGACAAGATAAAGAACTGAACCAGGTAAATATTCCCATCTTACAACAAGATTTGATCGAAATTGCCGGAAATTAAAATCAGGATTCCCGAAAGAATAATCATAATTCCCATCAAGATTCTCATCGATACTATAAAGATTATTCTCGCTGTTATAAGTTATTTCGGAAGGCTCAAAAATCCGGTACCTATCGCTGAATTCATCAGCTTTTGGATCTGTAATTCTATTAAAGTTGGAATATTTTCCAGCTGACACAAAAGGCTGCCCGTAATATTCAATAGACAGTTCTGGATTAATTGTATAGTTGACCCTGAAGGTAAAACTCATAGTTTTCATATCCAGTTCCCCAAAAAGATATTTGGTATCACCGTTAGGGCCATTTGTTGTGACATATTGCAGTCTGTTATTTTGAATTCCATATTCGGGTTCAAATGATACCGATAATGAATTAAAAGGTCTTAGATCCACACCACCCCAATATTGCTGGTAATGGCTGCTTTTCTTATCTGCAAAACTCTGGTAAATCCCTGCGAAGAATGAGATCTTCTTTGACTGATCCGTACTAAGATTTAAATTAAATCCCTCATTTCCGGGATTTAAAAATGACGGACCTCCCCGTAATAATGTTGTCGAAGTGCTTTTACTCTGACGGGTGAATGATCCATTAAGGCGCCAGCGGTTTTTAAACTGGGTGTTGAAATTAAGGTTTGTATAGAATGATAACAGCTTTCCTGAAAAATTCCAGTACGCCCAGTAATTTGTATTCAGGTAGAAGTTGTTAAAGATTGCAAAAGGATTCCTTATATAATATGCTGCCCAGGATCCGTGATGAATAACATCGGAGTACCTCATATAACCAATATCATTGAATTCCAGCCCTGGAGAGCGAAGCGTAATACTGGATTCAAATTGCAGCTTTTTCTGGCTGCTTCTGCCAATTTTAACAGTACCTCCATAACCAGAAAGTGATGCAAGCGATGAATCAACCTCCAGGTAATCTGCATCAGGTCTTTGATAATAACGGGCTGAAGATCTCTGCAAATTGATAATTGCTTCTTCATTACCACGAATATTACTTAATTCCGCATTTCCCTCAACATACCATGTACGTTCTTTCCAGTTATGCCGGAAATTGATCCCTCCTGTATAGGCAGCCGAAGGAAGGTAATTCATGGCTGGATTTTCAATATTCCTGTTTACCGCAGTCACTATTCCTCCAAGTACCGTCTCTCCTTTATTAAAATCTTGCTGCAGCCTCCCGACAAAGTAATTTGTCAGGGGTTCCACACTCTCTTTTCGTCTTATGCCTTCATTATCTATTAAAGCTTTTTCATCAGCGGTGACACTCTCCAGTACCCCGATGGATAATCCCTTTCTGGTTTTTCCTGATAGTTTTGCGGCTCCCAGTATTGTAGTTGCAACAGGAATATCAACATATTCAGTATCGGCGATCGCGGGGTAATGATGAGGGTATCTTCCTATTCTCCTGGAATAGAACAGGTTATCTGAGTACATATTGTGAATTACAATAGTCTGGTTAGGAGTAAACTCGTAGATGTTCTTTCCCTCTATAAAGAATGGACGGCGTTCATCGAAATATGTTTCAAAAGCAGTCAGGTTAACTTCAGACGGGTCAGCTTCAACCTGGCCGAAGTCGGGATTAACTGTAAAATCAAGTGTCAGGTCATTTGTTATTCCTATTTTTCCGTCCAGACCAGCTGAAAATGCACTTGCTTTTCCATCAAGGAAAGGATTTCCTTCTTCCTTTTCAAACCGCTCCAGCCTGGCAACTGTATAGGGGAGCAGTTCGATATGTCTTTTAGGTTGTATATTCTTTATACCGTGCAGCTCTCCAAAGAGGTGAACATAACCTGGAGATCCTTTAGGGATATATTGCCAACTTGAACGTTCCTCCAGGCGCCAAATTTGTCTCTGAAACTGAATTCCCCATACTTGTTCATCCTTTTTACCGAACCTGAGCTGGCTGAAAGGTATTTTCATTTCTGCAGTCCAGCCTTTATCATCAATTGAAGTCTCAAGGTACCAGATAGGATCCCAGTTTTCATCCCAGTAATTTCCGTTCTGGGTAACCGCTTTATCGCCTTTTGCACCAGAGGCCATGGCGCTGAAGGAGAATGCAGTCTGTTTGTCGAAATAACTATCGATATTGATCTCAACCAGGTCGCCGGTAAAATTATCCCTGCGAGTCATTATCCTGCTTATTTTGTCAGCTTCAGTGTCAGATGCCCTGATAAGAACATACAGGTTATCATTATCATAAAGGATCTTAAACGATGTCTCCTGAGAGGGAGGCTTATTCTCCTCAGGTTGCATTTGGATAAAATTACCTCCCCATTCAACAAGGTTCCAGCATTCATCATCCATAAGGCCGTTAATTGCAGGAGGAGTCTCTGTGAATGTGGTCGTATATACTTTCTTCTCAATTGTATCCTGTGAATAACTGTATGATGTCAGAATTATTATTATCAGGCATATAATGAGTCTTTTCAGATTGTATGTTTCCATCAGAAAAGATGTCAGAAGTTTAAAGATCATTACTTATTAAAGACGCTAAATATAACGGAATGATGCATCAGGATTACTTTTAATGATTTTTTTTCATGGCTGCCTTCAGGTAATCCTGATCCATTCCGATGTTAATTGACTTTCAGTTTGATTTCCTGAAAAAGATGTCACCGCTGATCGTTTCAAGTGTCACAGGAGAGCTCCCATTATTCAGATTTTGCCTGATTACCGTAGGAATTCCTGAGTATCTGCTTTCAGTGACCAGCTCATGGTTCGTATAAATTGTTCCGGAAATTGTGGAAAATTTAATATCTGCCTTCCTGTCTGCCGTTACAGCCAGATCTATAAATCCGCTTATTGATTTTGCACAGATCTTGTCCGTTACCCCGTCAATAGTAATATTCCCATTAATGGTTTCAATATTAAAGGGAGTTTTCTCAGGAATAAAAACCTGCCAGTAAATATTTGTCTTGGTACAGCAGTTATCCTTTTCCTTAAAGTACTGATCCTTGAATTTACCATTTATTACGATGGAATTTCCGTCTTCTTCAAAGGAGACGACATAACCATCGTTATCCTTGTTATCATTGATATTTACTGATGCTGTAACAAAGACCTCATTTTTATTCCAGGTATGAAGGTTTATGGAATCGGCTATCTGAATATTCATATCCACAGATTCTTTTCCGGAAAAGTCAATATGCTTTTCTGTCGTCATCTGTGCTTTGGCTGAGGTAAAGCACAACCAGACTACAATTAAAATTGCACCCGTTCTCATAATATGAAAGATTTATTAATAGATGGTATTATTTCAGCTTTCTCAGGTAAATGTTACCGCTTACTGTTACTAAGCTGAATTTAGAACCGCCCCCGTTAAGTGCGTATTGCAGTTCATTACCGCCGATCCTGTTCAGACCTTTCTGTGTTTCTGTGAAGTCGAAATCTGAATAAAATCCGCCGGTTACTGTTCTCATTTCAATGTCAACTGTCGCATTTTGCTGAAGGGCGATATCAATATCACCGCTGATAGAGTTGATTGAAAAAGGTGTGTTTACAGCTACATTATTACAGACGACATCAATATCCCCTGAAATAGTCGAAAGGACCAGGGGACCTGTGACATTTTCAAGGCTGATATCATGGCAATTCTTTATATCAATCTCGTTTTTCATATTTACAACTGATATGCCACTTGCATGCTCACATCCGCTTTCCATCTCCAGAGCCAGGTTATCCGGCACTTTGATCTTATATTCTCCTTCCCTGCTAAAGGGAAGCAAACAGGTAATAAGAACCTGGCTGTTATTCTTTTCCACGTCAAGTCCGAGTCCGGTATTATCCGTACCGCCCGGATAGACAGGCTTTAAACCCTTTGCTCTTTCAGGTGGTGCAAGATTCAGTGAAGTTGATGAGATAATTATCTCTGTTCCGCTGTAACCTTCAATGGGAAGATCTCCGCTGAAGTCCCGCAGAATGAGCTTACTCTCTTTTGTGTTCTGGACTGCAATTTTGTATTCCTGGGCCCTGAGAGGGCTTACAAAAAGAAATACAGTCAGGATTAACAAGCTAATTTTCATTGTTTTCATGGCATTTGTTTTAATTTTTAGTTTATGGACATTTCCGGATATTGCCCCTGCATATTAATAATTGAATTCAATTTCCTTTTGTTTCAAATCAGAAGTTTTACCCCGTTTTCAGCGACATTTTTCACTTCTTCCAGTGTATTCTGGTCACTAATGATCTGCTGAATAGGTTTCACTGCACTTTTTTCCCGTCTTTCGACAAGGATATTTATAAGAGTAACCTGCAATATAGGATCACTCTGCAGGGAGAGTGACCTCACCAGAGAATCACATACCGATTGCTGATCGGCATATTTTGCCAGTGCATATGCGGCTGCCATTCTGACATTCACATTTTTATCATGGTTAAGCGTTTTTACCAGCACTTGTATAACATTTTCATCAGGAGTATCAAGATCGTCAGCATAATTCAAAGCCTGGATCCTGTAACTTGAGGATTCATCCTTGAGCATAGTGAACATTGCTGCTTTTTTTAAGGTAGTAACTTCTGACTGCAATTGTTCCAGCTGAGCCTGACCGGAATTACTCATTCCTGAATGAACTATTATCCCTATTAACGTTCCGCATATAAGCAGGGCAAAGCCGGCAGCAATCCTGTAAATGCCGCGATTATACCAGGGAAGTGAAGATAATGGAGTCACTGTCGACTTGCCATCTTTGTTTTTCTTTATCTCACCATGCAGCATATGATAAAAATTGATGCGCAATGAATCATCTGGCTCGACGGATTCATCATTTGAAATAAGCTGCATCACCTGATTTTTTCTCCTGCCGGCGATAGTCGCTATGCAGGTTTCTCGCTATCTGGTAAATCCATGATTTCACACTGGCTCCGCTTTCATAGGTGTGCTTGTACCTGATCATCCTGTAAAACAAATTTTGGGTAAGATCCTGACTTGTATCACTTTTCAGACCCATTTTGAGGAAGAAGTTATAAAGCTTCCGATGGTATCGTTCAAACAGGATTGACATCCCGGAGAGGTTGCCCTCCTTTACATTCTCCATAATCGTTCCATCAGGAATATTCTGCACGGTCTGAATGTCAGTTTCTATAATGGTTACTTGTAAAGTTACAAATGGTTACAAAAAATCCGGAATATTTTTTCCGGATTGCTAAAATTCACCTTGCACCCTGTACCTTCCTTTAGTTCACTCCACACAACATTGCATTTTCCCATGAAATTATAAGCTGGCTGTACGAGATATAACTTTCAGCAATATATAGCTCTGTATTTGCATGTTTCTTACTTTTTAGATAGAGATGTCGTAGACAAAACGGACAATATTCGGATTTCCTGAAATGATCCTTCCCTTCCTTCATGGCCTGCTCCGGAGAATCAAAAATTCCCAGGAAAATCGTTTTACCATGATCAGGCAAAAGAGGGCAATCATCAATGTGAATTATATGGGTCCCACTTGCCTGCTGTCTTACGCTAATATAATATAATGCCTCCATGCCACTAATAATATAGAATTGTTTATCTGTTTTATTTAATACCCTTCACAATACAGGATTCATTCAAATCTAACCAGACTAATCACATTTTGGGGTTTTATCGGTTTTCTTAATAAATTGTTACCTGGAATTTTAAACTTTTCAGGCC
>CAZLCF010000120.1:0-8725 GCA_964557905.1 uncultured Rikenellaceae bacterium
CAGAAATGAAAAAGGCTATCTACAAGACTTACGGGAGAAAAGGCGAGAATGTTGTCAACATGAACTATGCAGCTGTTGATAAAGGCACAAAGGTTGTGAAGGTTGACATACCTGCCGAATGGGCGAACATAAAAGTTGAAAAGAAAAAGGATACGCGTATTATCCCGGAATTCATCCGTGATGTTGTTGAACCTATCAACAGAATGGAGGGTGATGATCTTCCCGTCAGTGCATTCATTGGCAGGGAAGATGGCACATTCCCTTCAGGGACAACAGCTTACGAAAAGAGGGGTATTGCGGTCAATGTTCCCGAATGGCAGCCCGATGAATGCATACAGTGCAACCAGTGCTCTTTTGTTTGTCCTCATGCAGCCATTCGTCCCTTCCTGCTCACAGAGGAAGAGGCTGCCAAGGCTCCTGAAGGAACAAAGACCATCCAGGGCATACCTGGTGTACTCAAGCAGTACAGGTTCAAAATACAGGTAAGCGTTTATGACTGTACCGGTTGCAGCAACTGTACAGATGTTTGTCCATCAAAGAATAAGGCCCTGATAATGAAGCCGCTGGGAACACAGCTTGATGAAGCTGCCCGCTGGACTTACATGCATGAGAAAGTCGGCTACAAGGATACGATCGTTGATAAATTTGTAAATGTCAAGAACAGCCAGTTCTCACAGCCGTTGTTTGAATTCTCCGGCGCCTGCTCAGGCTGTGGTGAAACTCCGTATATCAAGGCGATCACCCAGCTTTTCGGTGACAGGATGATAGTAGCAAACGCAACAGGATGTTCGTCAATTTACGGAGGCTCTGCTCCTTCCACCCCCTATACCTGTAATAAGACTGGTCATGGTGTTGCCTGGGCAAATTCATTGTTCGAAGACAACGCTGAATACGGACTTGGTATTTCACTGGGTTCCAACAAGCTCAGGGAGAGAATTGCATTAAGGATGAAGGAATCCGGCACCTCGGTAAACGCCGATACCAAAGCTGCATTTGATGAGTGGCTGGCTGGGATGAATAATGCTGAAGCTTCAAAAGCAGCATCAGCAAAAGTGATTGCAGCCTGTGAGAAGGATAAATCGGAAGTTACCAGAGAGATACTAAGCCTTAAACAATATCTTGTAAAGAAATCGCACTGGATATTTGGCGGTGACGGATGGGCATATGATATTGGTTACGGTGGTCTCGACCATGTTCTGGCTTCCGGAGAGGATGTAAATGTTCTTGTTCTTGATACTGAAGTATATTCAAATACCGGAGGACAGGCATCCAAATCAACGCCTGCCGGAGCTGTAGCAAAATTTGCCGCGTCCGGTAAAAAGATCCGCAAAAAGGATCTTGGCCAGATGGCAATGAGCTACGGTTACGTTTATGTTGCCCAGGTGGCAATGGGTGCCAGCAATGCACAATACCTCAAGGCAATAAAAGAAGCGGAAGCATACCCTGGTCCTTCAATTATCATAGCTTATGCACCCTGCATAAACCATGGCTTAAAAGAAGGTATGGGAAAAACCCAGGCTCAGGAAAAAGCTGCAGTGGAAGCCGGATACTGGCATCTATACAGGTATAATCCCAAGCTTGAAGCTGAAGGCAAGAATCCGTTCACACTCGATTCAAAGGAACCTGACTGGAGTAAATTCCAGGCATTTCTGAATTCGGAAGTTCGATATACATCACTTATCAAGTCGTTCCCTGGTGAAGCCGAGGTTCTCTTCAAGGCTGCCGAGGAGAATTCAAAATGGAGGTATAACTCCTACAAGAGACTTGCAGCAATGGAGTATGCAGCAAAAATGGAGCAACCTGCTAACTAAATATAAAGAAAGCCATCCAAAAAGATGGCTTTCTTTTTGTCGTACAATCTTGCAATCATGCAATCGTGTAATCATATTAATACCTTTGCGCCGTTGTGCCGTTGTGCCGTTGTGCCATTCTATTATTATTAGTAATTTTGCCCCCGAAAAAGAAAATGGGAAGGATTATTGGCATAGATTACGGGAAGAAACGAATCGGGCTGGCTATTACAGACCCTTTAAGGATCTTTGCATCACCTCTGGTCACGGTCAGGGAACATGACTTTGACAGGTTCATTGATGATTATCTGAAATTGGAACAGGTCGATGCATTTGTTATTGGCTATCCGGTTCAGATGAACAATAAGCCAAGCGAATCTGTTAAATTAATTGATCCGTTCATCAGAAAGCTTAAAAAGAGATTCCCGGGGAAGCCTGTACATCTTGTTGATGAGAGGTTTACCTCTAAAATAGCTCTCAGGGCAATGATTGAGGGAGGAATGAAAAAGGAAAAAAGACAGGATAAGTCGGTTGTTGATAAAGTAAGTGCGTCCCTGATCCTTCAGTCTTTTCTCGACAGGAGCAACAATGAAAAACACAAAGAAGTAAAATGACATATCCGATAGTAATATACGGCCATGCGATCCTGCGAAGGGTTGCTGAGGATATAGATAAGGATTATCCTGATCTGCAACAGGTTATAAACGATCTTTTTGAAACAATGTACAACTCGGAAGGATTGGGTCTGGCTGCTCCGCAGATAGGAAAATCAATCAGGATATTCGTCATTGACGGAACACCTGTTGCAGAGGACGAGCCTTCACTGGCTGACTTTAAGAAGGTCTTTATAAATGCACATATGACTGAAAAATGCGGGGATTTACAGCCTATGAATGAAGGCTGCCTGAGTATTCCCAACTTAAGGGAAGAAGTTAACCGGGAATCCCATATCAGGATAAAATACTATGATGAGAACTGGGAATTCCATGATGAGGTTTATGACGGTTACAAGGCCAGGATCATCCAGCATGAATACGATCATCTCGATGGCATACTGTTTACCGATAAGGTCAATCCGCTTAGGAGAAGACTCATCAGGAACAAACTTAACGCCATCAGCAAAGGCAAATTCGAAGCAGACTACAGAACAATTCTTCCCGGACAGAAGATTAAAAGTGCCTAGAGTGCCTAAAGTTTGGATTGCCTATAATTATTTTTAACTTTAAGTACTCTAAACTCTAGCTCACTTCAAATACTTTTTCTTATCTTTATACAGTCTCAAAAGCTGCAGACTGTGCTTAATAAGGAAATCCCGTTTCTTCGGATGGGCATACCTTTATGTCTGGGAATTGTTGCGGGTCTTTACGTAACTCCCGGAAATGTATTCTTCCTGTTGTCAGGAGTTTTCATCCTTCTCTTCCTTGGCATAAGCCTGCTGTTTAACAGGCAACTGACCAATCCGGTCTATGGTATCTCACTAATGTTTGCACTTTTCATTTGCGGCCTTCTGCTTTACACCCTGGAAAAAAATAAAATATCAGTTCTTGAACATGAGGAGACTATATTTACAGGTTACCTGTCTGATTATCCCGAAGAAAAAAAGAACAGCTTCAGGATGATTTTCAAGACAGAGAACAGGATCACAAGTCTCAGACAGGAGGAGGTAAACGGTTCACTGTTATTGTACTGCAGGAAAAATCCGGATCTTCCGATATTCACTCCCGGAGATTATCTGATAATAAGATGCACACCATTGGAAATAACGAGCAGGGGCAATCCCTATGAATTTGATTACAGGTTTTACATGCAAAACAATGGTATAAGATATTATGCATTCATTGATACAAGTGATATTATCAGGCATTCAATCCCTGAACACAGGAAACTGATCCACAGGGCGTTGATGATACGGGAGAGAATCATAGATATGTTCAGGGAAAGGGGAATAGAAGGAGATAAATTGGCACTTGCAGCAGCCATAACCCTTGGACAGAAAAATATGCTTGACCCGGAGCAGAAGCAGTACTTCATTAAAGCAGGTGTAATGCATATAATGGCTGTATCAGGTCTTCATGCAGTTATTCTGAGCATGTTTATCTTCAGGATGCTGTTCTTCCTTAAGGGCAGATTAAATATTATCAGGGTAATAATCACAATTCTTGTATTATGGATATTTGCCTTTATAACCGGACTTGCTCCGTCGGTGTTGCGGGCTACAATTATGTATTCGTTCCTTCAGGCCGGGAATATCATGAAGAGGCCGGTCAACGGTATTAATTCAGTACTGGCTTCGGCATTCGTCCTTATTCTTGCAAGACCTTCCGTAATATTTGATGCCGGCTTCCAGCTCTCATACGCTGCAGTGATTTATATACTCTGTTTCTATCGTGATTTGTATCTGAAGCTCCATTTCAGACATCGTCTTCCGGATCTCATCTGGCAGTCTGCTGCAGTTACTATCATTGCCCAGGCCGGAACATTGCCTCTGACAATTATGTTGTTCAACCGTTTCCCGACATGGTTTATACTTTCTAATATAATTATAGTACCCCTGTCATCGCTTGTTGTTATATTCGGAGCGCTCGTCCCATTGACCTTCCCTGTTCAGTTCCTTTCCCATATTCTTGCCATGATAATGGATGTAATGACAGGACTGACAGAACAGTTAACTGAAATTGCTTCCTCTTTGCCGCTTTCAACTATTGAAAATATAGGCATTACCAGGGTTGAATGCATTTTCTTAACGATTACCATCTTCCTTTTTACCCGCTTCCTGCTGGTAAAAAAATCCATGCCGTTGCTGTTCCCTCTTACAGCACTCCTGCTATTTGTCATTACCGGGACAATAAAAGAGATATCGACCAGGAAATCCAGTGAGCTAATTGTATATAACTCAGTCGGATCTTCAACCATAGGCATCAGGAACGGAAATATCCTCAATATTTATTCAGACACCATTCTTCCGGGACAGGAAGTAAGCAGGCATTCCGCAATACTTAACCTTAAAGTCCGGGAAAATGTGTTTGACGGGAATCCATTTCAGGTTAAAGCCGGAGGAAAAAAAATCCTTATAACTAACATATTAAGTACCTCCCTGCTGGAAAATTCTTCTCCTGATTTTATTATACTGACAGGGGAAAAGCCTGTAATTGAGAGGAATATACAATCGGCAGGATCAATTGATGCCCTGATCATCAGCCCGGAAGCCTCGCCCATTTATCAGATATCGGGTAAAATCAATAAAATGAATGCGGGAAAGATTCATTATGTTGAAAACCAGGGTGCATTTTACAGCAGACTTTGACGACACAGTAAAAGAAATATGTCAAAAAGCGCAAGTATTCTGCTATTATTCACTTAATTTTGTCCTGTTTTTCATTTTTATACCTATGAGAATAGTAATTGGGGGGGCAGGCGAAGTTGGGACACATCTGGCCAAGATGCTTTCAAATGAAAATCATGAAATCATTCTGATTGATCCTGAAGACACCCGGCTGGACCCTATAAAATCCTCGCTTGATGTTCTTACTATAAACGAATCGGCTACATCTATAAGGATACTGCGTGACATCCTTCAGAAGAAGACGGATCTTTTTATTGCCGTTACACATTCTGAAGACACCAATGTTACTGCATGCATACTAGCCAAGCGGTTCGGTGCCATTAAAACGATAGCACGAATTGACAACATTGATTACCTTGAACAATCCACTCCTGAATTTTTCAGGACGCTGGGTATTGATTCGCTTATCTACCCCGAACTTATTGCTGCCAGGGAAGTACTGGGATTGCTGCACGAAACCGGCACCTCTGAATTTATGGAGTTTTCCGGTGGCAAGCTTTCAATGTTTGTTCAACGGCTGGATGAGAATGCTCCTATATTGAACAAAAGTCTTGCTGAGATAGCGGAGACTAATAAAACTGACAAGTACAGGGCTGTTGCCATAAAACGTAACGATGAGACAGTTATACCAAGAGGGAACGAGCAGTTTCAGCTTGGAGATCTTGTATTTGTCATATCCACGCGCGAAGGGATTGATGAGATGATGAAAACATCAGGAAAGGAGATTTTTGAAGCGAGCAATATCATGATAATCGGAGGCAGCAGGATTGGAAAGCATATTGCACTCTATCTGCAGAGTAACTGTTCGGTGAAGCTTATCGATTCAAATCCTGAAAAATGCGAGTACCTGGCAGAAATCCTTGATAACACACTCATAATAAACGGCGATTGCAGGAATGCCGATCTGCTTGAACAGGAAGGCATTTCAAAAATGGATGCTTTTGTAGCTGTAACCGGAAACTCTGAAACAAATATTCTTTCATGTCTGCTGGCAAAAACAATGGGAGTAAAAAGAACAATAGCAGAAGTTGAGAACATGGAATATATTAACCTGGCTGAAAATTCCGGAATAGATACTATAATAAACAAGAAAATCTCTGCCGCAAGCAGGATTTTCCGGCATACGCTTAATCCGAACGTTACGCAGGTCAAGTACATGGCCGGTACGGATGCTGAAGTTCTTGAGTTTATTGTTCCGGCAAACGCGAAAATTACCAAAGGGACTCTCCGCGGTATTGATTTCCCGAAAGATGCAATTGTCGGTGGCGGCACCAGGGATGGCGTCCCGTTTATAGCTACGGGAGATACAATTATAAAAGCCAACGACAGGGTTGTTGTTTTTACGTTGCCGACAGCTTATGACCGTCTGACAAAATTCTTTACCTGATAAGGAATGGTTAACTTCAGAGTTATTGCCAGAGTTTTCAGTCTGGTACTTATATTTGAAGGTTTGTTCATGCTGCTTTCTGCAGCAGTTTCTTTTTTATATAAGGAACAGGCTGCAACCCCATTATTGTTCTCAGCAATCATCACAATTGTTACCGGCATACTGGTTTTCACGCCTATGCGAAATGAAAAAAAGCTTTCCGGTCACAAGGAGGGATATATTATAATAACCGGGGTATGGTTGATCTGCAGCCTTTTTGGCTCGTTGCCATTTTTATTGAGCGGTTCGATACGGAGTTTTGGAGATGCATTTTTTGAATCAATATCCGGATTTACCACCACCGGTGCCACTATTCTTACCGATATAGTATCACAACCTCATGGAGTTCTTTTCTGGAGAAGTATAACGCAATGGCTTGGCGGGATAGGATTTATATTGATATCCCTGTCGCTTATACCGGTAGTCAAATCCATCAATGTTCAGCTGACTTTAATGGATTTCATCGGGCAGGCAACCGATAAAATCAATCCCAGGGTCAGTAGTTCAGCAAAACGGATGATAACATTATATGCAGTCATCACACTTATAGAAGCCGTGCTGCTTACCATCAGCGGGATGCCGTTATTCGATTCAGTATGCCAGTCATTTTCAACAATGTCCACCGGGGGATTCGCAACAAGAGATAACAGTATTTCTTCTTTTGGATCTCCCTTGATCCTGATAATACTGACGGTTTTTATGTTTCTGGCCGGAACAAATATGACACTTGTATATTACGCCGTAAAAAACAATTTCAAAAAGGCCTTTGGAAATCATGAATTTATCTTTTATGCTATAGCCTGTCTCGTTTTTATCCTGATAGTATCATCATCACTCTGGATAAAACCAGGTATCACTGCAGGAAAAGCATTTCTTGAAGGTACATTCCAGGTCATTTCAATAATTACTACAACCGGATTCTATCATGCTGATTACTACCAGTGGGGCAGCTTTTTAGTACTAATTCTCTTTATAATGATGTTCACAGGCGGTACTTCAGGTGCACCAGGCGGCAGCCTGAAGATCATCAGGCTTCTGCTGACAACCAAAAATGCCCGTCATGAAATGAGGAGAATGTTACATCCGAATGCTTTTATACCTGTACGTCTTGATAAAAAGATGATCCCTCAGAGTCTTATACATAATGTTCTGATATTCATTACATTATATTTCGTGATTATCTGTGTGAGCTCCCTGGTGATTTCATTCATGGGTTATGATGTCATTACCTCTTTCAGTACTTCAGCAGCCATGCTTGGGAACATAGGACCGGCCCTGGGATCATTTGGACCATACTCAAACTATGCCTCAGTGCCGATGGTGGGAAAATGGTTTTTTGCATTTCTCATGCTTCTTGGCAGACTTGAGCTGCTCTCAGTCCTTACCTTCTTTACCAGGGATTTTTACCGGCGCTGAATTTTCCGGTTCCAGAGCTGTCTTATGAGTCTTTTGTTTTTACCATTCTACTATACCAAGACCTTGCCTGATGATCTTTATCTCCTCACCTGTGCAGTCGACAATGGTCGAAGCTTCGTTCTTCCCATAACCTCCGTCAATGACTATATCGGCAAAATCGCGGTATTTTTCATTTATCAGCTCCGGATCCGTCGTATATTCAATGATCTCATCCTGGTCGTGAATGGAAGTAGTTATAATTGGCCTGCCAAGTTCCCTGACAATCTCATGAACAATGCTGTTATGAGGAATTCTGATACCAACCGTTTTCTTCTTGTTCTTGAACAATTTAGGGATCTGGTTATTTGCTTTAACGATAAAGGTGAATGGCCCGGGCAGGTTTCGTTTCAGCAGTTTGAAAATTGAATTATCCCTGATGATAGTATATTCTGAGAGCTGGCTCATATCAAGGAAGATAAGAGACAGGTCAGGGTTATCAGGATTAAGACCCTTCAGCCGGGCAATTCTTTCTATTGACTTATTTGCCTTGATATCGCAGCCCATGGCATAAACCGTATCAGTAGGATATATTATTATCCCACCAACTTCAAGCATATCCACTATCTGTCTGATATGTCGGGGATTGGGATTTTCGGGATATATTTTAAGCAGCATTATGCCGGTAGCTTATACAAAGATAAGGTTAAGCACTAAAAAAAGAGGGTAAGCTACTTATATCGCACCGCTACAACCGCCTACCCTTGCTACCTT
>CAZLCF010000121.1:0-8682 GCA_964557905.1 uncultured Rikenellaceae bacterium
TTTGACTTTAAGGACTTTTGACTATTTCCTTATCTTTCTTACTTTTGTCTTGTTTCTTTTATCTATTGCTTTTGTCATTTATGTCCTCGAAGCCTGCTATACCGAAGGGAACCCGGGATTTCTCCACCGATGAGATGCTGAAGCGGGAATTCATTTTTGATACCATAAAGGATGTCTTTAAATTATATGGTTATCAGCCTATTGAGACCCCCGCAATGGAAAATCTCTCAACATTGCTCGGCAAGTATGGAGAGGAAGGTGACAGACTGCTTTTCCGGATACTTAATTCAGGAGATTTTCTGTCATCGGCGAGCAATGAGGATCTTCAGAAGAGGGAAACGGCAAAACTCTCGGCACAGATCTGTGAAAAGGGATTGAGATATGATCTGACTGTACCTTTTGCACGTTATGTGGTACAGCATCGGGATGAAATTGTTTTCCCCTTCAAGAGATACCAGATACAACCGGTCTGGAGAGCTGACCGGCCTCAGAAAGGAAGATACCGTGAATTCTTTCAGTGTGATGTGGACGTAATTGGAAGTGACTCATTGCTAAATGAGTACGAGCTTATTAAAATAATTGACGATATCTTTTCCAGACTGAAAATCGGCATTGTGATCAAAATCAATAACAGGAAGATCCTTTCGGGAATTGCTGAATGCATCGGCGAAAGCAGCAGAATGACAGATATTACAGTAGCAATCGACAAACTCGAAAAGATCGGCCTTGATGCAGTCAACAGTGAGCTGAGGGAAAAGGGAATCTCTTCTTCAACAATTAAAAAGCTTCAGCCTATTATACTGCTGAAAGGCAATACGGAGGCGAGGCTTTCAAAATTGGAGGGGGAACTTACGGAATCAGTAACGGGAATGAAAGGCATTTCTGAGCTGAAAACTATTTTTTCATATATTGAAAACGGTGAATTGTCAGGCAGGGTCGAGATGGATCTTACACTTGCCAGGGGGCTCGACTATTATACAGGTGCGATCATTGAGGTAAAATCAGCTGATGTCAGCATAGGCAGCATCTGCGGAGGCGGCCGTTATGATAACCTGACTGGTGTCTTTGGTTTGGAGGGAGTCTCCGGTGTTGGTGTATCGTTCGGAGCCGACAGGATATATGATGTAATGAAGCTACTCGACCTCTTTGACAATATCACTTCATCGTCAGCAAAAGTGCTTGTGCTCAATTTTGGTGATGATGAAACAAAATATGCATTGAAAATCCTCGGATTGCTCAGGAAACTAGGCGTAAAATCTGAACTATATCCGGATCCTGTAAAGCTTAAGAAACAGATGTCATATGCTGATTCAAAGAAGATACCTTATATAATTATTGCCGGGGATGAGGAGGTTAAAAACAATGTGGTTACGGTAAAGATCATGTCTTCGGGAGAACAGAAAAGAATCCTGATTAAGGATCTTAAATCATTTATTCTTTCGGTGATAAAACCCGCGGACTAATCTCTGTAAGGCTGCGGCTTCTGTTGATTCAGATTATCTCTTTGTTGTTTTCTTTCCTGAAGCTCATTCAGGAGTTGTTGCCTGTATTGATTTTCGGCCTGGTAAAGCCTTAAAACCTTTACCGGAGGAAGTATTCCCTTCAGTTCCTGGTGGAATGCGACACTTAATTCTGCTTCCAGAACCTCCAGCTCAATAAACCTGTCACCTGCCGCAGTCATATCCTCATCGCTCATCATGACGGCCTCCTGGTTGAATTTTCTGTTAAGCTGAACTCTTTCCTGCTGTATCTGGATCTTCTTTGCCTGAAATTCATTATATACCGGCCAGAATTTCTCGGCTTCCCGGGAAGTAAGATTCAGCCTTTTTGTAAAGAAAGCGATCTTATATGAATTAAGCCTTTCCTGATTCGGATTTTGAGCATTAATCAGATAAGGTGCTATTATCAGGATGATAATTAGAATAATGGTTTTCCTTTTCATGACTTCAGGCTTATAAAAGTTCATATATTTCATTTATATCAATATTATCAAGTATTAGACAATCAATTATTTCCGATTTGCTGATATCGGGTACTTCTTCCGGGAACAGTGACAGATCAGCATTCTCTTCAAGTGTAAGGATGTCAATATCATTGAGGTACGATTCGGAAAATTCCTGCATGCTGATCTCAGGGATAATTCCCGTTTTGTTGACAGGGAGGAATATTTTAACGGCTGTATAGCTTAATAATACAAGCACTGCAACTGAAGCGGCGACTGCAAGGTACGGCCGCAGTCTGACATGGAGTCCCGGCTTCCTGGTTTCAGGTACTGTACCGGCAGTGGCAGAGATGATCTTCCTGTTTACCTCTTCAAAGTAATTTTCCGGCACTTTGAAAGGATTCTTACCCGTTATTTCATTAATCTTTTTCATTATTAATTTAGATTATTATGTGCTGAAAAGGTTTAATCTCCTTCAAGGAATTTTTCAATTTTTTTTACGGCATGATGATATGAAGCTTTCAAAGCTCCTTCCGAAGTTTTAAGCACTTTGCTCATATTTTCATAAGTCATTTCATCAAAGTACTTCAAATTAAATACAATACGTTGTTTCTCAGGTAGTTGTAGGATCGCATTTTGAAGTCTGATCTGGGCTTCATCACCGTCAAACCATGTAGTTCCTTCAAGTGAATTTGCTAAACAGCTTCCGATATCATCAAGCGAAACAGCCTCATTCCTTTTCCTTTTATTTATAAGCGTCAGCGATTCGTTTGTAGCTATTGCGTAAAGCCACGTATATAGAGAGCTTTCATTCCTGAACTCACCTATGTTTTTCCATGCATTGATAAAGGTATTCTGCAGTGCATCATCAGCGTCTTCGTGGAGGATAACCAGCCGCCTGATATGCCAGTACAGCTTTGTGCTGTAAGCTTCAACAATAACCCTGAATCCCTTATTGACATCAGTCTTAAGGAGTTGGATTATATCTGTATCCCTGTCAGGACTGTTCAAGAAAAAATCGATTTTATTCTTTGATGTAAGATAATGTAAAAGGTTTAATCCATGATTGTACTTCCTTCTTTTCCCTCTACATGCTTTTTGATCACATGTACTCACCCCCCCGGCCCCCCTCTCTGTTAAAACAAAGAGGGGGGAGGTATATATAATTATTATGCATATAATCAGATAATTAATATAGTTTGACTTCCCCCTCCATGCTTCAGCAGGGAGGGGGAAAAGAAGGGGGTGGGTACATGCGACCAAACTAAATTGTAACTTTGCATCCATAATTAATCTGAAACCTGATGGCTCTTCAATGCGGGATTATAGGAATTACAAATGTCGGCAAGACAACCATTTTTAACTGTATTTCAAATACCAGGGGTGAAACACATGCTTTTGCCTTCAATGCGACCAAATCAAATATCGGTGTTGTACAGGTTCCTGATCAACGGTTGTATGAGCTTGAGAAACATAAGGTTACAGAAAAGGTTATTCATACTACTGTTGAGCTGGTTGATATACCCGGGCTTTCCAAAGGATCAAATAGGGGTGAAGGCGGTGGTAATAAATTCCTTGGAGATATCAGGAACACTGATGCCCTTATCCATGTTCTCAGATGTTTTGAAAAGGACGCTCTGCCTCATGTTGAAGGCTCCATTGATCCGGTAAGGGATATTGAGACGATTGATCTTGAACTCCAGGTCAAGGATATTGAATCGGTTGAAAAGAAGATTGAACGCCTCCGCAAAGCATCCAAGGCCGGGGATAAAGATGCGATGCATGGACTGGAAGTGCTTGATCGTTACCGTGAACATATTGAAGGCTTCAATAATGCCCGTTCACTTGCCGTAAAGGATGATGAAAGGAAGTATATCGATGATCTTTTCCTTCTTACTATGAAACCTGTTATGTATGTGTGTAATGTTGATGAGAAATCTGCCGTAAACGGTAATCATCATGTAGACAGTGTAAAAAAGTTTCTGAAAGACAAAAATGCTGAAATACTTATCATTGCGGGAGCACTGGAAGCTGAGATCGCTGAACTGGAAAATAAGGATGACCGTCTGTCGTTTTTAAAGGATGCAGGACTTGATGAACCAGGGGTCGATAAGCTTGTAAGAGCAGCTTACAGGTTGCTGAACCTGCAAACATTTTTTACAATGGGACCAAAGGAAATCAGGGCATGGACCATTAAGAAGGGAATGACGGCTTTACAGGCAGCTGGAGTGATTCACAGTGATCTTGAACGAGGATTCATAAGAGCCGAAGTAATGAAATACAACGACTTTATCACTCTGGGTTCGGAGCATGCCTGCAAGGAGACGGGTAAATTTCATGTTGAGGGGAGGAATTATGTCGTCAGCGATGGAGACATTTTGTATATAAGATTTAATGTTTAGGATCAGTGGTGGCAGGGAAACGGATTTTTATATTGCTGCTTCTACCATTCTTTGCACTGAACAGCCTTGCACAGGAAACCAGTGACGATATTCTCCTGCGTGAGGAGATAAGCAGGTACGGGCAGGCCAGGGTAACGATAGATTATCCCGGAGCTTCAGCATTGAATGACCTGTCACGGTTTGTATCTGTAAGTTCAGTCAGAGGGAAGAGTGTCGGAATTGTCCTTTCACCGTTAACCATCGACTGGTTCATTTCAAGGAATTTTAAATATAGTATAACAGAAAGGCCTGACAGTAAGTCAGTTATAACAGCTCCGGATATTAAGGCGGCGATGGAGTGGGAGAGCTATCCCTCATTCACCCAGTACGATTCAATAATGAGAAGCTTCGCAGGCAAATATCCTGATTTGTGCCTTCTTGATACTATCGGAACGAGTATTTACGGCAAGCTGATCCTGGTACTGAAGATTTCCGATAACGTGACTGATGATGAGGATGAGCCTGAGACATTTTATACATCATCAATACATGGTGATGAAACGGGAGGATTTATCTTAATGCTTCATCTGGCAGATTACCTTCTTAAAAACTACGGCACAAACACCAGGATTACGAACCTTGTGGATAATCTCGAAATATGGATCAATCCCCTGTCTAATCCTGATGGCACATACAGGACCGGCAATACCATTGTCTCCCCGATAAGGAGTAACGCCAACGGGTATGATCTTAACAGAAACTTTCCCGATCCTTCAATTAATCCGGTAAGGCAGAAAGAGACCATTGACATGATGAAATTCATGAGAAAGCACCATTTTGTCATGTCAGCTAATTTTCACTCGGGAGCCGAGGTTGTGAATTACCCATGGGACAGGTGGTCGAGATGGCATGCCGATGAAGACTGGTTTTACAATATCAGCAGGAAATATGCTGATACAGTGCATCTCCATTCCCCTTCAGGGTATATGAACGATCTTGATAATGGTGTTACAAACGGTTATGACTGGTATACAATATACGGAGGGCGGCAGGATTTTGTTACATACGAATTACAGGGGCGGGAAGTAACAATTGAGCTTGATAACAGCTACGTTACTCCCTCCAATCAGCTTGATCTGTTATGGCAATATAACTGGCGTTCACTGCTTGGGTACATCGAAAATGCACTGTACGGAATCCATGGGATGGTTAAGGACAAAGTAACAGGTTCTCCGGTTCCGGCAAAGATTTTAATAAGAGGTTATGATAAAGACAGCTCTCATGTATATTCCGATACGCTTACCGGAAGTTTCGTAAGGCTTCTTGCCCCGGGAACCTGGCATATCAGGTTCACAGCCCGGGGATACCTCGAAAATTTCGTTCAAGATATTGTTGTGACAGACGGTCAGAGGACAGAGATTACAGTTGAAATGATACCACTTCTGAATCCGGTTGATACGGTCCCGACTCCTGTACCTTTACTGTACCCGAATCCCTCAGGGGAATACATTCGTGTTGTCCTTCCCGGACGTCTTTTTGGTGACGTATATGTAAAAGTAATCAATTCACAGGGATATAAGATGTTAGATTACGCAGAGCATACCATTGAGGGTTTCCCTCTTCGCATTGATGTAACAAGGTTAACGGAAGGAGTCTATACATTAATAATCACCAACTCATTAACAAAATTCTCTGACATTAGCCGTTTTGTAGTCATAAGGCATTGACAGACAATCAGGGTAAATTTATTTATAAAGTTGCTTCTCTGATTAAAAAAGCTACTTTTGAACCTTTGTTTATTTGAGCTGGTCGTTTCAGAAAAGAAAGACAAATCGATTTTTATGAAGTTGCAGAAATTGAAAAGGCTGACAATAGTGATTTATCTGTCATTATTTGTTTGCGCAGGTTTAACGGGACAGGGCGCCTATATTCCGCCTGATAAACCTAAGCTGGTGATCGGGATCATAGTAGAACAATTAAGATATGATCAGATTGAGAGATTCACGAGCAGGCTGGGTAAGAACGGGATCAGACGTCTGTTAAATGAAGGTACCAGTTTTCAAAACGCATCTTTTCAGTATATGCTCACACAGTCGGCTCCGGGGCATGCTACAATTTCAACCGGTACTGAACCTGCCTGGCATGGAATTACCTCGGATAACTGGTATCTTCCGCTGAGGGACGAGCTTATTCATTGTACGAAAGATCTGAATGTTAGTCCGGCAGGAGGAAGTTTTGAGTCAGGGCTCCATTCTCCTGTAAATCTCCAGGCATCAACATTCACCGACGAGCTTAAAATGGCCACAGGAAAAAATGCAAAAGTTTTTGGCATCGGCTTAAAAGAATATCCTGTAATTTTCTCAGTGGGACATTCCGCTGACGGCGCTTACTGGTTCGACAATACTTCTGGTTCATGGATGTCGAGTACCTGGTACATCGATTCTCTTCCTGCCTGGGTGAATGACTTTAATGCGATGAAATACCCTGAGGCATTTCTCAACAGCCAATGGGCATTGCTTAGGCCTGTACAGGATTATTCTGATTGCATCTCTGATACCAATGTTTTTGAGTCTGGTTTTGAGGGGCAGAATTATTTCCCTTACGATCTCAGGAAGATAAGCAATAAAGGAAACCCGGCTCCCAAACATGATCTGTCGGTTATCAGGGAAACGCCTTTTGGGAATACCCTGACAACAAGCTTTGCCAAAAAACTTATTGAGAATGAGAAGTTAGGAAAGGATGATGTAACTGATTTTCTTGCAATATGCTATACATCAACTGATTATATAGGTCACAGATTCGGTCCGTCTTCATATGAGATGGCCGACGCCATATTCAGGCTCGATAAGGAAATTGAGGATCTGATGACTTATCTGGTTGATTCGATAGGAAAGAAAAACATACTTGTTTATTTTACTTCCGCTCATGGAATTTCTGAAATACCGGGTATTCTGGAAAATAACAGGATACCGGCAGGGTATTTCAGACAGGACCAGGCGTTATTTCTGCTCAGAAGCTACCTTAAGGCATTGTACGGTGAGGGGGAATGGATTAAAGGATATTCTGAGCGACAGGTGTTTCTTAACAGGACACTGCTTGAAGACTCGAAGATCCCGCTTGAGGATGTCCAGAAGAAAGTGGCAAGGTTCATTGTTCAGTTCTCTGGCATTGCCTCCGCATATCCTTATTCTGCGTTTGAAGTAAATGATTTCGGGGAAGGGAACCTGAAGAGGATAATTAATAATTTCAGTCCGCAGCGATCGGGCGATGTAATAATTACATTTAATCCGGGCTGGGTGGAAAAAGTAAATGGTTACGCGGCAAATCACAATTCACCTTATGAATATGACTCCCATGTTCCGCTGATATGGTATGGATGGAGTGTCGACAAAGCCGTGGTTACACGGAAAGTAAATATGACTGATATTGCACCAACGCTTTCATCAATACTCAAAGTGCCTTATCCCAATGCGTGTACAGGGGAACCTCTTTTTGAATTGTTCAGGTGATTTTTATTTCATCCCTTACTTTACAGGCGTCAGCCAACAGATCCGGATTTTTTTCACAGCCGTTACCTAAAATAATAAGGTTAGCGCCTGCTGTAAAAATATCCTCGACCTCCTTCCTTTTTCTTATCCCTCCTCCGACAGCCAGCGGGACCGAGATATTTTCCCTGACAGCCCTTATTACAGGAACAGGGATCGGATTTGAAGCTCCGCTTCCTGCTTCCAGGTAGATCATGCTTAGTCCCAGCATTTCACCAGCCATTGCTGTGGCAACGACAATATCAGACTTGTCGGCCGGAATAGCTTCGGTCTGGCTGATATATTCCACCGATGTTTTTGATCCGCAGCTTATAAGGATGTATCCGACTGATACCAGTTTTTCCCTTACATCTTTCAGGTAAGGGGCTGCTATGACATGATTACCGATCAGCAATTCAGCATTTCTGCCTGAAATAAGCGAAAGGAGCAGTATGGTATCAGCTTTATGACTTAGCTGAAGGAGGTTACCGGGGAAAAGTATCACAGGTATGGAACAAAACTTCCTGACAATGTCTATCAGATGGTCGATACTGCTGAAGGTAAGGCTCCCGCCTGCCATTATATAGTCGGCATTGCAGTTTGTTGCTACTTTCAGGATATTGCAGAGAGAATCTCCCCTGGCTTTATCAGGATCAAGAAGCAGAGCAATGCTTCTTTCCCCGGGAAACTTATTTGATTTCATAGTTCTTTTTTGTCCACACAATTGCATAATTATCGTATCGGGAATAGTAAAGATCAAAGGATTCATTAATTTTCCGTGTGTGAACAGCTCCTTTTATTTCTCCTGAATCCTTTACCTCAAACGGCTCGATTG
>CAZLCF010000122.1:0-8648 GCA_964557905.1 uncultured Rikenellaceae bacterium
TCAGGACACCAATGACGCATAGATTCATAAAACGAGAGTCATTGTTTGGAATAATACTCTTCCTTCGGGAATCCGCAAAGGTCTATAACTCCGCTTGAAGCGTTCTTTGTCGGCCAGAATGCCTCACCCAGGTAATCAATTCCGGTCCACATAAAATCACCTATAACATAAGGATTTACGGCAACAAATTTCCAGAGCTGTTCAGCCCGGATCATCCGCGTATTGTAACTGGGATTGAACCACGCTGTATCGCGACCAAAGTTATAATCACCTCTTAGTCCCCCGATTGAAACACTTTCAGTACCTACCATTTTCCATTCAGGGTGATCATGACGGTCGATACTGTAAAAGAGCTCACGGCGCTCATGCCACCTGTCTACATAATTATAACCAACAATATCGAGAAGCTCGAGAAATTCAATCCTGGCAGGATTGTCATCAGCTGCAATATTGTCACATCCAACAGTTACAGGACGTGTTGGGTCCTCAGCGTGAAAAAGGTCCAGCATTCTCTGAAGGACCTTTTCTCCTCCCTCAGCAGGTTGTTCCCGGATTTCATTGCCGGCGCTCCACATAACTACCGAAGGGTGATTGCGGTCGCGATGAATAAAGGAAACAACATCCTTTTCAGCCCACTGGTCAAAATATATATTATAGCCAAATTTAACTTTCCCGATTTTCCATTCATCAAAGATCTCGTCCATAACAAGAAATCCCATCCTGTCGCACAAATCAAGGAATTCAGGAGCCACAGGGTTATGGGATGTACGTATGGCATTACATCCCATATCCTTCAGTACCTGCAGGCGGCGCTCCCACACCTTTATCGGGACTGCCGCTCCGACACAACCTCCGTCATGATGGAGACATACCCCGTTCATTTTCAGGTTTTTCCCATTCAGGAAGAATCCTTTATCCACATCATACCGGATAGTTCTAATACCAAAAGGAGTTATAACTTCGTCAATAGTTTTTCCATTAACAAGCACCTTAGTTACAAGTGAATACATTAAAGGATTTTCAACTGACCATAATTCCGGGGAAGGGATATTTATAATATTCCTGGATTTACTTTCCTGCCCCGGCTGGATCTGAAATATAGATTGTGCCTCCGTCGAAATAAATCCTTTGTTATTGGTAACGTAAGAGATCACTGTCACTTTCTGAAGAGAGGCGGATGAATTTGCAATTCTGACATCAAAGGAGACCAGAGCATTATTCTCCGTTATTTCCGGCGTGGTTATATAAATGCCCCACTGGGGAATATGAACAGGATTTGTCTTAATAAGCCAGACATGCCTGTAAATGCCTGATCCGGAATACCATCTTGAAGCGGGCTGTTTTGAATTATCAACCCTCACGGCAATAATATTTTCACCTGCTTTCAGATACACATTCAGGTTATACCAGAAGCTGTTATATCCAAACGGATAATTACCGAGATGCTTTCCGTTGATCCACACATCGCTATTCATATAGACACCGTCAAAAACAATACGGTGATGCAATTTGAGATCATTTCTGCTGACTGTAAAATGCTTCCTATACCAGCCGGTCCCGGCAGGCAGGTAACCGCCAGAGCCCAGCGTTGGGGCATCCTGGTTTACTGTCCCTTCAATGCTCCAGTCATGAGGCAGGTCGAGCAACCGCCATGTCCGGTCATCAAAGCCCGGAGCAGAAGCATTCTGCGGATCACCCAGAGTAAATCGCCACTCTGAATCAATACAGGTAATAGTCCTGGCAGATGACTGCCCGGAGATCAGACTCACCGACTGCATTAAGACCAGGTATAATGCAGTCAAAATCTTTATGTTGCGATTCATATGATTACAATATATATTGTTCTATCAAATGTCTGAGATCTGTAATTACAGGTTTTGCAACTCTGAATTTGCCCATAAATTGCTGTTTGAATATTCGACAGACTTTTTCAGGCTTTCCTTGGCAAGATCATTTTTGCCAATTCCTTTATATCCCAGCCCTTTCAGCATGTATGCGTCGGAAAGCATTGAATTTTCTGTCTCCCTTTCCCTGAATGTTGCGAAAAAATCAGGATTGGCGCCCTGTTTTATTCTCCGTTCCCCTTCTTCAACCAGTGAATTGAAAATCTCCGATGCTTTTGATGAATTTCCAAGCTTCTGCCAGCTTAAACCCTGGTAATAACTGACATATCCCGATCCTCTGACTGTCTGTTCGACAGCTTTTGTAAAGTGAGCTTTGGCTTTCGATTTGCTGCCAAGCGCATCATAAGCTAACCCGATATAATAATTTATTTGAGGGATTCTCCTGTTATTTTCCTCTCCGACAAAAGTGTTCAGCGAAGCGGTGAATTGTTCAAGCGCCTTCTCGTAGTCCCTCTGAGAATAATACTTTTTACCAAGCATCAGGTAAGCATCGACTGTCACATCAGCAACCCTTGAACTGCCCTCCCTGTATCCGAAGTACCTGCTGTTCAAGTACTCCAGGGCTTTCTCAGGCTGATCCGAGAGAACATATACCATGACCAGACGAATAAATGAATCATCGCGTTTAGTCGCAACATCATAACTCCCGGCAAACAGTTTCGACCTTGTCTCAACTGGAGTGTTATTCAATTCATACAAAGGATCCAGCTCTGCATAGTAAACCGGGTCATCATTTTTATTCTTCACTGCATTTTCATAAGCTTCAATCGCTGCAGGTATATCATGGTTAGTCTGGTAATAAGCCCATCCCAGGTTCCTATGGGCAATGGCAAAGGAAGGATCGATTTTCACTGCCTTCTCCCAGTATTCGATTGCCTTCTGAGGCTGCTTGTCATACAAAAGATTTCCCAGGTAATAAAAAGGTTTTGGATCGTTCAGTTCATACTTTGATGCCAGGTTAAATACTTTTACCGATTCAAGCCTGTAAGGAAAGCAATAATCAACAGGCTGAGATGATCCCTCCCTAAATAATTTTTCCGCTTCTTCCCTGTCGCCTTTTTTATCGTTTATATAAGCTAGATAATAGCTGATCTCCGGGTTTTTACCGTTAAACCGGCGAAGTACCTCTTCTGCCTCGTCATTCATTCCGTCATTCAGGTATCCCACTGCAAGCTCCAGGTAATTTTGATCGAAACCCCTCATTTTTCTGTTCAGATCAGCAAGTTCTTTTGCGGCTTTTTCAGCATTTCCCTCCTTTTTTGTCAGAAGATAGTTCTCATTGCAGGCTCTGAAGTCAAGCGGATCAGATTCAAGTATTGGTGCAATGATCGCTCCTGCGGCAATATTGTCACCCATTTTTCTGAGCAGGGATGCCTTCAGGTTTACAGCGCTGTTATTTCCGGTATTTGTTTTCAATGATTCATTTACCTGATCGAGTGCTTTATTCAGGTCTCCTTTTAAAACCGATATTCTGGATAGTTCAAGATATGATGCAGAATGAAAAGCATGATCCCATGAAGCGCGGTAAAGAGTATCAACAGCCTCATCATAAAGTTCCAGAGCTTTAAGTGTAAGTCCCTGAAGATAAAGCGCTTCGCAGTCTGAAGGTCTTGTATAATCCTTTGTCAGCCTTTTGACTGCAGCGGCAAAATGTTTCCTGGCCATTGTGTAATCGCCATTTTTCAGATAGATGTTACCTACTGCAGTGTTTGTCCTGATATCAGACGGATCCCGTTTTAGAGCCTCCCGGAAATAATCCATTGCATTCAGGCTTGTATTATAGAACTGTTCGATCCGGCTGCCTGTCAGGTAAAGCTCTTCAATAGTCTGGATATCTTTTGGTAACGCAGGTCTCTCAACAGTCCCGGGAAGTGCGGGATCATATTCCTTTTCGAAAGGCTGATATGAAATGAGTATTTCGCCGGTTTCCGTATTGACCAGTTCCGTATAAAGGTCAGTTAACTTAAAATCTTCATTCATTTTTATCATCTCTGTAAAGGCAACTGCCGGAGAAATTTCCAGAATTTTCTCAAAAATGACTCTGTCCTTGTTTTTAAGCAGAACTTTAGCTTTGCTAACTTTCTGTGTTGAATAGTATCCCAGGAATATCGAATTTTTCTCTCCCGGTTCGAGGTTAACAGCTCCGTTCAGGTTTGCATATTTAAAACCACGGATATCCTTCACCGGGTACCAGTATTGTTTAAAACTCTTCACTTCATAAGGTCTGATCCAGCTGTAATCGGGCTGGTTATCGGAAAATGATCCCACCATTATCTCAACGTAGGGTCCGTCATTTTCCGTAAGTCTTGCCTCTGTCGCCTGTCCGCGTTCCCCGGATCCCCATTCCCAGAGTTTTGCTCCTTTTACAATATTATGATCCCCGATATGCACAGTACCTGTCTCTCTTCCATGGTCATAACCTCCCATAAAATCTTCTTTCAGATCGTGTGCAAAGAATGAGTTTGAAACAGGAGAGTTTTTCCACCAGCTCATGTCATTGCCTTTTGTGAAATCCAGTCCCCTGTAAGATTCCTCAGCTACAGGCCAGTGAATGAAAGCGTTCTTTGCATGGTAGGTAGCATACTGAACACTGGGTGGGAAAATAACCTGGTAGTTCTCATTTGTATGGGCAGCCACGTTTGCCCAGTAAAGAAAGGTATGAGTAAAGGGCGTTGGATTATGGATTTTAACCTCCGCTTGAAAATATGATTTGCCCGGGAACACTGTTATTCCGATTGTCCATCTCATGCCATGCCGTGGTTCTGTCTCCCCAATCCAGACGGTCTTGCTTCCATCCTTATTATCTTTTAGTTCATAATCAACCGGGAGGAATGTTGAAGCTCTGTGATGATGAAGGACACACCATTCAATTCCTCCTGAGACCCATGCTCCTGTCATACCGATATTGGATGGTCTTACAACATTGTTCTTATATATGAAGTTGTATCCGTTTGTTTTGTCGGTTCCATACCAGAGTTTTCCTCCTATCTCAGGCATGATGCAAAGCTCTATGAATTCATTTGCTAGTTTTATTGCTTTCCATGCCTGATCGGATTTTTCATTCGAAAGATTGTCAAGCAGAGCCAGGGGGTAAACATACCTGGAGGCTCCCTGGTATCCTTCTCCTTTAAAGAACATAGGGTTTTTGTCGGGAGGATTTACTTTATATGTTGGAAGTATCCATTTTCCCTCTGAAAGAGATACCTGCCCCGATAAGTTCTTCTCTGAAAAGAGTATAGCCTGAATAATAAATAAAAGCAGACTGATTTTCAGTAATTGACTAAAAAATGTTTTCATATATACAGATAATCAAGTTGTTAATTGGTTCTTCCCCCGATCAGATCATGTTCAATTTCTTCCAGCGATTTCCCTTTTGTTTCCGGTAATTTTTTCAGGATGAACCAGAAGCCGAGTATGCAAATAAAACCATACACCCAAAATGTTCCTGATGCTTTTAATGTCTGGTTCAATAAAGGGAATGTATATGTCAGGATAAAACAGGCTGCCCATAATGAAAATGTCGCAACCGACATTGCAAATCCTCTTATCCTGTTGGGAAATATCTCAGAAAGCACCACCCAGGTAACAGGAGCCAGCGACATGGCATAGCATGCAATTGCAGTGACCACCATTACCAGGAGAGGCCATCCCTGAAGATGAAAAAAGTACATGCTCCCGGTTACTGCAAATATACCTGCAAGACCACCTGCTCCCATAAGCATCAGCGTTTTTCTTCCAAGCCTGTCTACTGTGAACATCCCAACGAACGTAAAAATAAGATTGACACTTCCTGTTATTACTATATTAAATAATATGTCGGAAACGCTATAACCGGCGGATGCAAAAATCTCCTGGGCATAATTAAAAATCACATTAATGCCGCACCATTGCTGGAACACTGCGATCACAATCCCCAGTATCAATAATTTATACATACCCGGAAGCTTCAATAAACGATAACCTGCCTTTTCCTGAGTTGCTTTAAGAGTTTCTTCAATCGAACCTAGTTCAGAATCAGCATAATCCTTACCTCCTATTTTTGTCAGTATTTTGTGGACTTTATTATGCTTATTCAGGTTTTTTGCCAGCCACCTGGGGCTTTCAGGAACAAGCCACATAAAAATAAAGAATAACGCGGCAGGCACAGCGCAGGCATAAAACATCCATCTCCAGCCCATTTGTCCGTTCCATGAAGCCATAATGTCAGAGACAGAAGCTTCGGGAGGGACTGGCTCTGCAATTCGCCAGTTTATCAGCTGGGCTGCAAGTATTCCTATTACAATTGTAAGCTGGTTGATTGAAACGAATGCTCCCCTTACTTTGCCGGGAGTAACCTCAGCTATATACATTGGTGAGAGGTTTGAGGCAAGCCCTATCCCGATCCCGCCCAGTATCCTGAAAATAATAAAAGTCCCGAAAGAACCTGCTGCCCCGGTGCCAAAGGAAGCAGCTACGAATAATCCTGCCGACAGTATCAAAAGTCTCTTTCTGCCAAACCTGTCGCTCAACCAGCCGGAAAGAACCGCTCCGGCAAGACATCCGGTAAGGGCACAACTCATTGCCCAGCCCTGAAGTGCCGGATTACCTGTTATCCCAAAAAATGGTTCATAGAAAGGCTTGGCTCCGCCTATGACGACCCAGTCGTAACCAAAAAGAAGTCCGCCCATCGCTGATATGAGACTTATGGAAAGCAGGTAGCTCCAGTTGTAATTATGTTCTCTCATCTACATTTGTTTCAAGGCCTCAAGCATCGCCACAACATTCTCAAATGGAACATTCGCCTGGATATTATGAATTGTATTAAATACAAATCCGCCATTATTGTTAAATATTTCACATTGCTGCTTAACCTGCTCTTTAACCTGGACAGGAGTTCCAAATGCAAAAACTCCCTGGGTATCAGCGCCTCCGCCCCAGAAGACTATCCGGTCACCATATTTCTTTTTTAATAATTTTGAATCCATGCCGGCAGCGTTTATCTGGACAGGATTAAGTATGTCAAATCCTGATTCGATGAAGAGATCTATTAATGTCTCTACCGCACCGCATGAATGTTTGAATGTTTTCCATCCTGTATTCTGATGGATCCAGTTGTTCACTTTTTTATAATAGGGCATCCATAATCTCCTGAAAGAATCAGGTGAGCAAAAAGTGGAATTTTGCGTACCAAAGTCGGTTCCGCAGATATATGCCACATCTATTCTGTTCCCTATCACATTGTAAATTTTACTGAGATTCTCCAGGGCAATATCTGTTTCCCTGTCATAAATTTCCTTTATGAAATCTTCTCTGATCAATGTTGAAATATACCATTCTTCAACACCCCTGATACCTTTGGGATATTTCAGCCCGACTGCTGGGACAAGTGCAATATCTCCAAGGGCGGTTCCACCAAGATTTGCAACAACTCCTTTTGAGTCTGAATCAACCTTTTCAACCAGGTTTTTCCAGTATGTAAGATCATGATTAGTGACATAGCCGAATTCTTCAAGATTATCTTCAACCTTAAGGGTGGAATCATCTATTGGCAATTGCCGGTCAAGGGCATCAAAAAAGTATCCGGTTTTTGGCATCATGGCACTTGGAGAAACTGATGTATCACCTTCAGGATGAATAAGAATATCACCATTGCTGTTATAGGTGTAGTTAAATTCACCCGGGAAGAGAACCTCCTGTCCCCATAGCGTCTTATGGACTTTCCAGTCTTTATTGCTGATACCGAACATATTTTTCTCACCGGAGAGCCCGATTACGTCAATATCCATTGCACTGATCAGCTCCGTGTCAATTTCCCCCAGCATCTGGTATGGCTCTATTACTTTGATAGGGCGTTTTTCGAGCCCGTAATACTCACGCAGCTTCTCAACAATAACGACATGAATACCGGTTACCGGTGTTGCCCCGAAGTCAACCACCACTTTATCCGGCTGTCTGTGATTAATTGTTTCAATGAAGTTATGTTTAGATGAATCTGCCATACAGCTTTGTTTTTGTATTATAAAGTTAAGCTATTATTCATTTCATAATATTGACTGACCTGACATTGTTTTATTTTCTTTTTTTTCCGAACTTTTAACTTTATTGAAATATGAATACTTACTACCAGATACCTGAACCATTTCAGTTTAATCCGCTTAAACACCATCTCTCATTCATCAGGGAGTTTATTTTCAATAGATTAGCCGAAGAAAAAGCGATCGATATTAAAAACCTGGTAAAAGAGCTTAAACATATCGGAACATCTGTCATGGATGTCTATACCGGAAGATTATCTGTAAATGAAATATGTAAGGAGGTTATTGGATTTCTTGACTTTAGGAAACTGGCAGGCAACAAGGTTTTTTCTGACTGGACAGGGAAGAACTTCAATGATTTCAGGATAATTACTTTATCTGACACATCGCAATGGATGTTAAAACTTCATAATGATAAATCCAGGTTCGTTCATTTATTCCCTGCCCGGCTGAGTCCCCACTCTTTCAGGGTTAAGGCTAATACTTTGAAGTCGGCAATTCTGTACTATATATTAATAGGAAAAGATTTTATTTCAGCAGATGATCTGAACAGGGCAAGGGCATTGCTGGGATTATCGCCGGTGAAGGATCCGGATGAAGCTGAGGCGATAACAGAAATGATAGAAATTTTACGTGTATAAAAAATGTAGCGATGGTATGCATGCCGTCGCTACATTTCGTGATCCCGGAGAGACTCGAACTCTCAACCAACAGAACCGGAATCTGTCAT
>CAZLCF010000123.1:0-8617 GCA_964557905.1 uncultured Rikenellaceae bacterium
TCTTGTCATGAACAGCTTCTATGCAGATCCTTCCTATGGATCATCACTAACCTCCACCACAACGACAGGGACATCTGCAATGGCTGTCACCACCACCGAGATGGTCTCAAACCAGCTGAGCAACTGGGTATCTCAGATCAGCAAAGATTTTGATGTGGGATTTGTATATCGACCAGGTTATAAAGATCTCAATTCCAATGAGGTACAGCTTGCCCTGTCAACACAGTTATTAAATGATAAAGTGTCCATTAACGGGAATTTTGATGTCAGGGGCACAGGAGGATCTACTGACAATACCGATCAGCTCGTTGGTGATTTTGATATTGAATATAAGCTCACTGAAAACATACGTTTCAAAGTATTCAACCGGTTCAATAATCCCTATACCGGAAGACAGGCTGATTACACACAGGGATTCGGACTTTTTTTCAAACAGGATTTTGATAAATTTTCTGATCTCTTCCGAAAAAAAGTTAAATCAGAAATGAAAAAGGAAGATGAGCCGGTAGTCTCAGGTCAGTAAAGCTTCACATCCCTTTCCATACAGGCAATCGGGTTTGGTTAATAAATTTTTATTCATTGTTATTATAACCGTATATAATAGAACACGGTTTCAATACGTTTTTTAATATCTTCGCACGTGAATTTAATTATCAGAATACTAATAAGAAACGAATAAAAAGATTAGATATGGGATTTTTACAGTTTATTTTACAGGATACTACCGTTCCGGTTGAAAGCGCGAACCAGGTGGATATGACAATCCTCGATTTCGCCCTCAAGGGAGGATGGGTGATGATCCCCATCGTACTCCTTTCCTTTATTGCGGCATACATCTTCATTGAAAGATTTTATGTGATAAGAAAGGCCACCAGGGAAGACCAGAATTTCATGAACAGGATCAAGGATTATATTCACGACGGGAAGATTGAAGCAGCACTTGGTTTATGCAGGTCAACCGACAGCCCTTCAGCACGAATGGTGGAAAAGGGTATATCCAGGCTTGGCAGACCTCTGCAGGATATTTCAACAGCTATTGAAAATGTCGGGAAGCTTGAAATAGCGAAGCTTGAAAAGAGTTTCCCCACTCTTGCAACAATTACCGGAGCTGAACCAATGCTCGGATTCCTTGGAACTGTAATAGGTATGGTCCAGTCATTCTATGCAATGTCACAGGCCGGCAATAATATAGAAGTGTCACTTCTGTCGGATGGAATTTATACGGCACTTATCACAACAGTGGCAGGTTTGATTGTAGGGATACTCGGATATTTTGCCTACAACGTTCTTGTTGTAAGGGTGGAAAGGGTGGTCTTTAACCTTGAGGCCACACTCACCGAATTCATGGATATATTAAATGAACCCATAAAAACGAACCGTTAAAATGGCTATCTCCAACAGAAATAAGATCAGCGTAAATTTCAGTTCAGTGGGAATGACTGATGTGGTATTTAATCTCCTTATTTTCTTTATGTTAACTTCAACGCTGGTTCATCCCACTGCATTGAAGCTTCTTCTTCCGAAAGGCAGCACACAGACCTCGGCAAAACCACAAACTACCGTCTCAATAACTGCTGATCAACGATATTATGTTGAACAGCAACCTGTTACTCTTACAGAGCTTGAAGCTTTACTAAAGCAGAAGCTTGGAAACAACCCTGATATCTATATTTCCCTTCATGCGGACAAGACCGTTCCGTTTGAAAGTGTTGTTGAAGTACTGAATATTGCTCAGGCAAATAATTATAAGCTGATAATTGCGACCACACCCAGATAACGATATTTACCGATTCCCTTCAGAACGTGGAAAAGGTTTGGCTGGAACAATTGTTTTCCATCTTTGTGCATTGGTATTGTGTATACTTTTTGGATTTTCAGTTCCTCCGCCGCCTGAATATGAAGAAGGTATAGTCGTTAATTTTGGCACCGGCGAAACCGGTCTGGGTATGATAGAACCTTCTCCTCCGGTATTCCAGGAAGAGACTTCCCCTCCGCCTCCCTCAGAGGCCGAAGTAGTTGCTGATGAAGAGCCTCTGCTGACACAGGACAATGAAGAGGCACCGGAAGTTAAAAAAGTTGATCCGGAAGCCGAGAAAAAGAAACTTGAGCAGCTTGAAGCTGAAAGGATCCAGAGAGAACAGCTTGAAGCAGAAAGAATAAGGAAGGAACAGGAGGAAATTGAGAGAAAGAGGATTGAAGCTGAACAGCAACGGCAGGCTGACATTATGGACCGCACTAAAAAAGCTCTCGAAGGTTCAAAGAATGCAGGTACCTCATCAACAGGTGAAGGTGTTGCAGGCGGAGCAGGCAACCAGGGAGTACCCTCAGGAGATGTCAATTCTCAGAACCGCGGAGAGGGAGGAGGAACAGGCAACAAAGGAATATCATATGATCTTGGAGGCCGCGGAGTCCAGAAACTGCCATTGCCTGAATATGATTATCAGGGCGAGGGAAAGGTAGTCGTGGAAGTAAGTGTTGACAGGTCAGGGAAAGTAATACAGGCTATTCCGGGGATCAAAGGATCAAGCACACTTGATGAATACCTGCTGAAGGTTGCCAAAGATGCAGCTTTGCAGGCGCAATTTGAAGTAAAGTCTGATGCTCCGGTAATCCAGAAGGGAACAATAACTTACAATTTTATCCTGAAATAAACCTCAGACGATTTTCTGAAAGACCTCATGTATTGCTACATTAAGGTTATCAATGAGGTTGTTGTCTTTGATGATATAATCGTCAATTCCTTTTCTCGCCAGTTCAAGAACTATTTCTCCCTTATCCTGACCGGAAAGCATTATTACAGGGGTACCGGGCCTTAATTCCCTTATCCTGTCCAGTATCTGCATACCGTTCATGAACTCCCTGTCTTTTTTGACAAACAAATAGTCAAGGATCACAAGGTCAGGATTCTTGTCAATTGCATCCAGACAATCTTCGCCAGTTTCAAATGCTTCAAGCTCATACTCCTCAGAGGTTAACCTTTTAACTACCAACGTGTTAATGAAAGGATCGTCGTCAACAATGAAAATTAGTTTCTTGTTATTCATCACTGAAAATTAATAACAACGGATAAATGTAAAGTTATAAAAAAAATAAAGTATATAAAATCCCAATTTTTTTATAATTTTTCTGTCACATTGAAAAAAGAGGCAACGATTTCATCATTTTCACAACCTTCTCTCCCACTCTGGCTATAGCTGATTCATTTTCAATATCCGATATGACCTCATCAATCAGATCCACTATGACCCCCATGTGATCTTCTTTCAGACCTCTTGTTGTAATTGCCGGTGTGCCGACTCTCAGTCCGGAAGTCAGAAATGGTGACCGGCTGTCGAAGGGCACCATGTTCTTATTTACAGTGATATGCGAGCGGACAAGGGTGTTTTCCACTTTCTTTCCTGAAATATCGGGAAATTTTGTTCTGAGGTCAATCAGCATCAGGTGGTTATCGGTGCCGTTGGAAATTACCTTATAACCTTTATCCATGAATGCCTGTGCCATCACGGTGGCATTCTTTATAACCCGCACCTGGTATTCCCTGAACTCCGGGGTAAGAGCCTCTCCAAAAGAGACTGCCTTGGAGGCAATGACATGCTCGAGGGGTCCGCCCTGAACACCGGGAAAAACTGCTGAATTAAGGAGTGAGGACATCATTCTGACCTCACCCTTGGATGTGGTAATTCCCCATGGATTAACGAAATCCTTACCCATGAGGATGATTCCTCCGCGCGGCCCTCTCAGTGTTTTATGGGTTGTTGATGTTACTATATGCGCATACTTCAGAGGATTCTTAAGCAAGCCTGCAGCAATAATTCCGGCCGGATGCGCCATGTCGACCATTAATATGGCACCAATCATATCGGCTATCCTTCTCATTCTTTCATAATCCCATTCGCGGGAATAGGCAGATGCTCCCCCGATGATCATTTTAGGCTTCTCCTTGAGGGCAATTTCCTCCATCATGTCGTAATCAACCATCCCTGTCTCTTCCTTCACACCATATGCAACAGGACGGTACAGAATACCCGAAGAATTTACCGGTGAACCGTGCGACAGATGTCCTCCATGTGCCAGATTCAATCCCAGAAAAGTGTCTCCCGGTTTAAGGACGGTCATAAAAACAGCCATATTTGCCTGTGCTCCTGAATGAGGCTGAACATTGGCATATTCCGCATCAAAAAGCTGTTTTAAACGGTCAATGGCTATCTGCTCCGACTGATCAACAATTTCACAACCGCCATAATAGCGATTCCCGGGATATCCTTCAGCATATTTGTTAGTCAACACTGATCCCATGGCTTCAAGTACCTGCGGGCTGACAAAGTTTTCGGAGGCGATAAGTTCTATGCCGTTCAACTGACGCTGACGCTCCTTTTCAATAATGTCAAAGATCAAAGTATCTTTTTTCATAAACCTGTTTGTGAACATAATGTTGCAAATATAAAAACATTACTCCTGCTTCACAGTTTTTTATTTAAGTTTGTTAACCTGAAGGACAATGGTTCACAGAGGAACTAAAATATGATTAATTACAGCAGATTCACTCTTGATAACGGATTAAGGATCCTGGTCCATGAGGACAGGTCCACACCTCTGGCTGCGATGAATATATTATATGATGTGGGTTCAAGGGATGAAGAGCCTGAATCCACAGGACTGGCACATCTCTTTGAACACCTTATGTTCGGGGGGACAGCCGGAATCCCGGAATTTGACAATCATCTTCTTGTGGCCGGCGGTGAAAACAATGCATTCACCAACACGGATATTACTGATTATTATATTACCCTGCCATCCGGCAATATTGAAACCGCCTTCTGGCTGGAGTCCGACAGGATGAACCTTCTTGATTTCTCGCAGAGAAACCTGGACATACAGAAAAATGTGGTCATTGAAGAGTACAATCAACGCTACCTTAATCAGCCGTACGGAGATGCCATGCTGCTTTTGAGACCGCTTGCCTACAAGGTCCATCCATACCGATGGCCGACAATAGGTATGGATATATCACATATCAGCGAAATCAGTCTGCCAAAGATCAGGGACTTCTTTTTCACTCATTATGCTCCCAACAATTCCATTCTCACCCTGACAGGCAATATATCAACGGATCGGGCTATCAGCCTGTCGACGAAATGGTTTGGCAAAATTGAAAAGCGGAACGTTAAACCCAGGAATCTGCCTGACGAGCCAGAACAGACTGAAGAAAGAATACTTACAGTTGAAAGAGATGTTCCTGTTGATGCGCTTTATAAAATCTGGCACACGGGACCGCGCATAAGCAACGATTTTTATACTCTTGATCTTATTACAGATCTTCTTGCGGGGGGAGAATCCGGCAGATTATATACCAGGCTGGTAAGACAGAAAAAACTGTTCAGCGAGATAAATGCATATATCACTTCGGATATTGATCCTGGTCTCATTATTTTACACGGGAAACTGATGAAAGGCGTTGATATTCATCATGCTGAAGAATCTGTAAATAAAGTAATAGACGATTTAAAAGAAAAATATCCGTCATCTCCGGAGATGGAAAAGGTCAAAAATAAGTTTGAGTCTGCAAATGTCTTTGCCAATACCAACATTCTGAATAAAGCAATAAATCTCTCTTTCTATAGCATTATTGGAAATCCTGATCTGATAAACCATGAAATTGATCTTTACAGGAAAACCGGCAGGACGATGGTCATTGAAGCAGCCCGCAGGTACTTTGATCCATCGAACTGCAGTACACTTTATTATAAATCAGCAAGGAAAAAGCAAAAATGAGTCATATTTCACCTGCAAGGCCGCCTGTCATGCCAGTCAGTTTAGGCAAAGTTCCGGAAGCCAAGTCTGTCCGGCTGAATAACAGGATCCCTGTTTACATGATCGAAGCAGGTACTGAGGATATAATGCGCATTGATTTTACTTTTGGCGCAGGGCAGGCAGAGGAATTTCTCCCTCTGCTTGCATCAACAACAAATATGATGCTTACAGAGGGTTCTCTGCATTACAGTTCCTCAAAACTCAATAAAATACTCGACTTCCACGGGGCATTTTACAGTCTTTATGCTGAAAAGGACCGTGCAGGTATCATAATCTTTTTCATGAATAAGCATATTGAGAAGATACTTGAACTTGCCAGGGAAATATTATTTCATCCTGTATTCCCGGAAGCTGAACTTAAAGCCCTGATGAAAAAACGATTACGGTGGTACCTTGTAAACAGGGATAAGGTGGGCGATCTTGCAATGGACCAGTTTTTTGAATCAATTTTCGGAAAACATCATCCCTACGGCAGACAAGTAGTTCAGGATGATTTTCATAATCTGAACCCGGCTTTACTGTCTGGTTTCCATTCCAGATATTATACTCCTGAAACCCTTGCCATAATAGTATCGGGCAAAATACATAAAGATACTTTTGATCTTCTGGATGACTGTTTTGGGGTGATCAGTTCAGCAGGTACCAGTATCAAGGAATCAGGAAATAAAATAAAAGCAGAGAACAGGAAAAAGGTGCATATTGAAAAGAAGGGAGCTGTTCAGACAGCAATCAGGATCGGGTCCCCGTCAATTAATAAACTTCATCCCGATTATCCCGGACTGAAGGTCGTGGATGTGGCTCTTGGCGGATATTTCAATTCAAGGCTGATGAAAAACATCAGGGAAGACAAAGGGCTGACATACGGTATACACTCCGTGATAACTTCACTGATCCTCAGCGGTTTCAAGGTTATTTCCACTGAAGTGAGTAAAAAAAGTACTCAAAAAGCAATTAATGAGATATATAAGGAAATAAAGCTGCTGCAAAAGGATCCCATTGAAAAGGAGGAGCTTGAGATCATTAGAAATTATATGCTTGGGGAGATGGTCAGGATGTTTGACGGACCGTTTGCCATTGCTGAAAGCTTCAGGTCGGTATGGGAGTTCGGCCTTGATAACAGATATTATTACAGGCTTGCTGAAAAAATAAAAACTATTGAACCTGATGAAATAACAGCACTGGCAAAAACGTATTATAACACTAATGATCTGTATCAGATAACTGCCGGTTGAAAATGAGGATAAAATACCTTTATATTATTGCCTTCCTAATGGCATGCACTGTAAGGGTATCAGGTCAGCCTGATATGGATCCGCCTGTATCTCCGGTGCTTGATCTTGTTACTGTCAGTCAGCTTACAGGCTACAGTGAGATATCGTGGACACTGAGTCCTTCACCGGATGTATCCGGATATGTGGTTTATACATACACGAATAATGAAGGTTACGCTATTGACACTATTCATAATCCATTAATATCAAGTTATAAACACGCAAGCCTGATATCTTCTGAACTTTCCCGGTCATATGTGGTTGCAGCTCTTGACAGTGCCGGAAATATAAGTCCTCTATCAAATCCGCTGAATACAATTTTTACAACTGTGAGCCTTGATACATGCAACAGAAAAATAGAAATAAATTGGAACAGCTATCCATCATTTCCCAGACAGGTGCTGAGTTATACAATTCTTTATTCGATCAATGGTGACAGTTATTCAGAGGCAGGAATAACTTCAAAGGAGACAGGCAGTTATATCATGAATGATTTTTCTTTTGACAAACAATATTGTTTTATCGTCAGGGCAGATCTGGCTGAAGGCTTTTCCTCCGTTTCGAATAAAGCCTGTCTGCAAACCAGGATGCAGCGACCTCCCCAATGGATCAACGCTGACTATGCTACAGTAGTCCCAGAGGATGAAATCCTCCTTTCATTTAAAGCAGATCTCCTGTCGGAGATCAGTGAATACATACTTGAAAGAAAGACCGGATCATCAGGTACTTTCAGCCAGATATATCATTTTACAGATCATTCGGGATCATTTTTATATGGTGACAGTAATGCTGATATCGGTGAGATCAATTATTACAGGCTTTCCGCTATCAACAGTTGTAATATCCCGATAACTGTATCAAATATTGCGTCAAATATAGTACTCTCACTGGAACAGGATGAAAATGATATTAACCTCACATGGAACCCTTATAAAGAATGGAACGGGACGATCAGCTCTTATAAGTTGTTTATAAAAGCAGGTATGGAATATGAAGAGAGGTATACGGTTATGCCGAATGATACGGCTTTTACCGTGAAATATTCCGACCTGATGTATGAAGTCACAGGTTACGAGGTCTGTTTCATGATCAAAGCGTATGAAACATCCAATCCTTATGGAATTTCAGGGGAGAGCCGCTCATCCCGGATCTGTTCGCCTGTAACTGAAGTTATAACAGTTCCCAATGTATTCACTCCTGACAACAACCTTGTCAATGATCTTTTTATACCTGTATTATCATTCACACCGGTTGAGTACCACCTGATCATTACCGATCTAAGCAGAAAAACCATATTTGAGACCAGCGATCATACAGCTAAGTGGGATGGCACGAATAACGGCAATCCTGTGCCTGAAGGGGTCTTTCTCTGGTTCCTGAAAGTCAGGATGCCATCAGGGAATACTGTTTCGAGAACCGGCACAGTGACAGTTGTCAGAACGGGCAGATAAATACCGTCATCATGCCATGCGACCGCTCCAACATTAGACTAATAAAGCTATATTTGTAACTTGCACCTTGAATATTTATGGGTA
>CAZLCF010000124.1:0-8486 GCA_964557905.1 uncultured Rikenellaceae bacterium
TAGATGACCTGGTTGATATCAACTGTTATTTTATACTGTTCGTGAGGCAGCGGTTTTATCAGATCGGCAATACCTTGAATTGGTATCGCGCCAAGTACATCGGTCATATCCACAACTGAAGAGTTGTAGATAAAACTACCGCTAGCATCAAGTGTGGGAAGCCAGCCCTTCGACAGGTTTTTATCCTTCGCCATTGATATCTGTGAATAGGCCTCTCTCTCTGCGGCAATCGGCGTTGCTGACATAGCCATATCATAGCACTCCCTGAGTGTCATTATCTTTTGTGAGAAGGCCGTAAATGGCGCCAGTAAAATGAATATAATCAGGAATTTTCTTTTCATTATTTACTTTATAATATTTTAATCTTTTATTTATTAGTCTCCTTTTCTCCCCCTCCTCCTTTCTCCCCCTCTTTTTCTTTTTTTATTGCTTTGATCACAAAATTTGCAGCATACTCTTTCCTCTCCTCAATATATTGATCAAAATTGTAGCCCATTTTTTCCATTATGCTGGCAATTATTGGTCTGGCTACAAATGGAAAGACACTCATTCCGGCAACAGTTGTCATAAACTGGGGAATAGTTTCTTTTGTAATATTGTATCTTTCCAGTTCTTCCTTATGCTGAGCTTCCAGTGTTGTCCACAATTTATTTATATCAATACTCTGAATCAGTTTCCTGATTCTTTCAGGATTTCGGTGGATTTCGTTTAAAATAAATGCCGGAAGTCTGGGATTCTTTTGCATGAATGCAATATGCTCCCTGAAAAAGAACCTGATCTTCTCTTCCAGAGAAAGATTCTCATCCAATACAGGTGCAAATTTTTTGAACATCTGCCCGGCGATCATCTCATACACTGCATTGAAAAGATGGTCCTTTGTACGGTAATAATAATGAAGCAACGATTTGTTTATCCCGGCATGATCAGCAATATCCTGCATTCTGGCACCATCCATGCCTTTTTCAATAAATACCTCGGTGGCTGATTCAAAAATCTTCTCTTCAGTCAGTTTGTCTTTTTCTGTCATCTCTCTTAACCAATTGATTTAACTAATCAAATAAACTATATAGTTTAACCATTTGGTCAAAATTAGAACACATTTTTTTCAAATGCAAATTTTATTGAAGAAATTTCTTATGAGAATTTTATTAGATAAGCAAAAAACTGCCAGAAAGAGATCAGAAATATGATAACTGAGCCAACTATATCTAAGATTATCAATTGTTTACGTGTCGCCGGGTATTTGGCATAAAACACAGAAAACAATATTCGCAGAAACAGTTGTGAGGCAAAGAAAATGAAAATCCTCATCCCATAAATATTCCATTGATAAGCTTCAGCCACCCGGCCTCTGAGTATCAATGAAAAGCTGTGTGAAAGTCCGCATGACACACAAGGTTCTCCTGTAAGTTCTTCGTGGATACAGGTTACCGGGTAATTGTCTTTTTCAGGTGAAAAAATGCCGGAATAAAGCATTATGAGCAAAATTATTCCGGCTAAAACAAGATTAATTATCAGGTAAGGCTCTTTTTTTAGCTTTACCTGTGTTTGTACTTTATGACTATTAATCCTTGTCCAGGGTGTCATTGCCCTCGGCATTTTCTTTTTCCAGATCTTCCAGCGTCTGCTCCCGATCTTTCTTGCCGGCATTGGTGTTTATTTCAATCTTTTCCTCACCATTCTCAATTTTAATTGAGATATTGGCATCTTCGAGGTCTTTAAGAACATCATCCTGAACGTCAGTCACGATCTCTTCTATTTTGCCGGGCCACTTATTTGCTTTTTCGGCAAATTTACCAGCCACAAAAACCTGCGAAAACGAGATCAGTGAGGCAAAAATGCCAATTACCAGAGCTGCGATAAGCACCCCGCGCGGGGAATCATTCCGTGCTGCCTGTGAAAGTCCTATTGATGCTAGCACTACAGCTATTATTCCCGGGATAATTGCAATCAGACCAACGCATGGGATCACGGCAAGCACAAAAGTTATGATTGCTGTTATCAGGGCGGCAATCCCAAGGTTTTGTCCTGTTTTGTTTTTTACATCTTCCATCTTCTGAAACTTTATATTATTAATCATTCCTGGTCAGGATATTAACCATATCCTGCTCTAAAGACGTCACCGGATTCTCAATGATGCGTCCCGATTCAATATTATTTTTATATAAAATAAAAGTAGGTACTCTCTGAATATCCAGTTTCTCGTATTCTCCTACAGGTGAGAGTTTTGCATTATCAACTCCTATAAGCGTTACTTTTTCCATAGGAAATTTCCAGATATCAAGGATACGCATAAACCTCGGGACCTCTCTCCGGCTGTCGGGACACCATGTTCCCAGGACAATTTTTATTGTAATGTCATCTTTGCTGATATCTGTTAATTTATTAACAGCATCGGAGTTGAACTGATATCCGTCATACCCTGTCAGATACCATTCGGAATGAGGCGGCCTTGTCAGCTGTTCCCGGGTAAAATATCCCAGAATCCATGTTGACTGTTCGGAGAAATTTGTTACAGGTTTCTTTTCTTCAACCTGCTGAACTGCAACTGTATTTTCAGTCATGGGTTTCTTTGTTTTACAACCGTAAAAAAGTAGCAGACCCGGTATCATCATTAAAAACATTATTCTCATTTTATATTGATTTAGTTCTATTTATTTCAAAGCTCTTATCTTAATCCATATTATGGAGTAAAATTTCTAGGATCTGTTTTGCTGCTTTTGAAATTGATGTACCCGGTCCGAATATCGCTGCAACTCCTGCATTGTAAAGGACCTGGTAATCCTGCGGTGGTATTACACCTCCGGCTATCACAAGAATATCTTCCCGGCCGAGACTCCTGAGTTCATTTATTACCTGGGGAATAAGCGTCTTATGTCCGCCGGCAAGACTCGATACACCCAGAACGTGAACATCGTTCTCAATTGCCTGTTTTGCTGCTTCGGCAGGTGTCTGGAAAAGAGGTCCGATATCGACATCAAAGCCAATATCCGCATATCCCGTTGCAATGACCTTCGCACCGCGGTCATGACCATCCTGGCCCATCTTTGCTATCATTATCCTGGGCTGACGTCCTTCCTTTTCAGCAAACCTGGAAACCAGTATTTTTGCCTCATTTAAATCCTTATCCGATTTATACTCGGATGAATAAACTCCTGATATTGAATGTACCACTGCTTTGTACCTCCCTGCTATTTTTTCACATGCATAAGATATTTCACCAAGACTCGCCCGCTTTGAGGCAGCCACCACGGCTAATTCGAGAAGATTACCCTCTCCTGTTTCAGCACATTCGGTTATTGCATCAAGCGCAGCCTGGCATTCAGTTTCATTTCTTTCAGACCGTAATTTTGCAAGACGCTTTATCTGAGAATCACGGACAGCAGTATTATCCACCTCCAGTATCTCAAGAGGGTCCTCCTTTTCGAGTCTGTACCTGTTGGTTCCCACAATAGTCTGAATTCCTGAATCAATTTTTGCCTGCGCTCTTGCCGCTGCCTCTTCTATGCGCATCTTCGGAACCCCAGATTCAATTGCTTTTGCCATTCCTCCGAGACTTTCAATCTCCATAATATGATCCCATGCCCTGTGCGTGATCTCATGTGTAAGTGATTCAACATAATATGATCCTCCCCATGGATCAACAGCCCGGCATATCTGAGTCTCTTCCTGAATATATATCTGGGTATTCCTTGCTATCCTGGCGGAGGAATCTGTGGGTAATGTAACAGCCTCATCAAGAGCGTTTGTATGAAGGCTCTGTGTATGGCCTAGTGCAGCAGCCATTGCTTCAATACATGTTCTTCCAATATTATTATATGGATCCTGTTCCGTAAGGCTCCATCCTGATGTCTGGCAGTGAGTTCTGAGAGCCAGCGACTTTGGATTTCGCGGGTTGAAACCGCTGACGATCTTTGACCAGAGCATTCTCGCTGCCCGCATCTTGGCAATTTCCATAAAATGGTTCATCCCTGCTGCCCAGAAAAATGAGATACGGGGAGCAAATGCGTCAATATCAAGACCCGCCCTAATCCCGGTCCGAAGGTATTCCAATCCGTCAGCAAGAGTATATGCCAGTTCAATATCAGAAGTTGCACCTGCTTCCTGCATGTGGTAACCTGAAATGCTGATTGAGTTGAACTTTGGCATTCTGTCAGCTGTGTATGCCAATATATCGGCAATGATCCTCATTGAGAATTCAGGCGGATAGATATAAGTATTACGGACCATGAATTCCTTCAGAATGTCATTTTGTATTGTCCCTGACAGTTCCTCAGGCTTTGCTCCCTGCTCAAGCGCTGCAACAATGTAGAAAGCCATGATGGGAAGAACGGCTCCGTTCATGGTCATCGATACAGACATCTTGTTAAGAGGTATGTGATCGAAAAGGATCTTCATATCAAGGATTGAATCCACTGCCACTCCTGCTTTGCCCACATCTCCCGCAACCCGTTTATGATCAGAGTCATATCCTCTGTGAGTGGCCAGGTCAAAAGCTATTGAGAGTCCCTTCTGCCCGGCAGCAAGATTGCGCCGGAAAAAAGCATTTGAATCCTCCGCTGTGGAAAAACCTGCATATTGCCTTATAGTCCACGGTTGTATTGTAAACATGCTGGAATATGGGCCCCGGAGGAACGGAGGTATTCCTGCTGCATACCCGAGATGCTCCATTTCCTCAAGATCATCCCTGCCATAAACGCTCTTTACAGGGATCTGTTCAGCAGTTATCCAGTTTTTTTCAATACCATGTTCTGTCTCCCATTTACGGAAATCCTTTCCCCTGAAAGGCAGGTTATTTAAATCGTCATATTTGAACTTCGGTCTCATCTATGCCTTCAATAATCACTCACTAATACCCAGACGGGTGTTAAGGAAACTCAGGGTATCAATAACATCCGTCCTGACACTGATAAAGTATTCGAGCCCCTGTGATTTCAATTCATCAATGCAGGGCGGATTGCCTGCAATAACAACAATAGTCTTGTCTTTCAGCCGTTTGTATATCTCCGGCGCAATCTTTTCATATTCCTCGTCGGAACTGCAGAGTACAACAATATCTGCTTTTGAATCAAGGGCATCTCTGATCCCCTCATCAATTGTCTCGAATCCCGGATTATCAATGATCCTGTATCCTGCACAACCAAGGAAATTTGATGAAAATTGTGCCCTTGCCCTTCTCATTACGTGATTGCCAATCGTAAAAAGGAAAACGACCGGTTTCCTGGCTGCTTTTTCAACTGCAAGTCTCAGCCTTTCAAACACCTCGGGACCTCTAAAAAGCTTTATCGGTTCAACAAGGATATTCTCTCCCGGATTATGTTCCATGAATAATTTGTCAGGATCGGCACCCTGCGGAATTAATCCATCATGAACGGGATAGAGGCTGGTCCCCAGGAATATGACTTTCCTTTTCGCTATGTCGGTTTTACGTCTGGCAGCTGATTCCTTTATCTTTCCCTGGATGAATCTTTTTTTCAGCGATTCAAGGAAACCCCCGTTTGCTTCAGTTTCAAGAAATAATTTCCAGGCACTATCCGCGATCAGCTGTGTAAGATTTTCAATATAATATGACCCGGCAGAAGGATCAGCCACTTTATCGAAATATGATTCTTCCTTCAGTATAAGCTGCTGATTCCGTGCAATCCTTTCTGAAAACTCATCGGGTTTCCTGAAGATCGTATCGAAAGGTTCTATAGTAAGGGAATCTGTTCCGCCCAGAATGGCAGACATGGCTTCGGTCTGCGTCCTGAGTATGTTTACATTGGGATCATACAGGGTCTTGTTCCATTTGCTTGTCACACAATGTATTTCCATTCTGGCCGCATCTTTTTTATCCGGTATGAAACCATTCATGACCACAGACCATAACAGACGGGCTGCCCTGAGTTTTGCGATTTCAGGGAAGTAATTTGATCCTGTTCCAAATGAGAACCTGATCCTTGATGCAGCATTTTCAGCTCTGATCCCCCTCTCTCCAAGCTGTGAAATATATTCTGCACCCATTGACAAACCGAATGCCAGCTCCTGTACGATATCTGCACCGGCATTTCCAAAATTTGAGGCATTAAGATGAATTGCCCTGAACCATGGAAGAGCTGATGTCAGTCCAGCCACCTCCGCCAGATAATCAAATCCTTTTTCTACTGGTATGCAGAGTGTTCCGTTCAGCATTAACCTGCTGAGTGGGTCTGTCTCAACTGCACCATATATTTTTTGAGGATCGGCTTTGATTTTTTTTAAATAACTAAGGAAGATATTAACGATCTCTTTTGCCTTCCCGTCCGAAAGGAAATTCAGCTCGATAGTTTCAGGAGAGATATCTTTAAGCAGTATATCAAAATTCTTTTCACTTACAGATTCCGGATCAGCAATAAAAAATCCCAATGAATCAATACCCTTCATCAGGATTTCAAGGGCTTTTTTGTTTGCCGCTGAATAATCAGTTACTGTCAGATTTTGCCTAATCCTCCAGCTATTATTTTCGATCCTGTTGCCCCTCACATAAGGAAAATCACCCGGAAGGGAGTCAATGTACCTAAGGTTATTAATATCTTCCTGCCTGTAGAATGGCATTATTTCCAGTCCCTCGCTTGTTTTCCATACCAGTTTCCTGTTAAAATCAGCTCCTTTGAGGTCAGCGGTGATTTTATCCATCCACTCCTTAGTGCTTACCGGAGGAAAATGTTCAAACAACTTTTCGTTTTTAACCATCTGGGGAAAGAAATATTACTCTGCTGCAAAATAATGAATTAACCTGAAAATCAATCCATGAATTTTATTTCCCTGCAAATTCCATAAGGTACGATTTTATGAAATCGTTCAGGTCTCCGTCAAGGACAGCCTGGACATTACCTGTTTCAAGCCCGGTGCGGTGGTCTTTGACCATTTTATATGGATGCAGTGTGTAGGATCTTATCTGTGAGCCCCATTCGATCTTTTTCTTTTCACCTTCTATCTTCGCCTGCTCTTCCATGCGTTTCCTCAGTTCAAGCTCATAGAGCTGCGATTTAAGTATCCGCATTGCATTCTCCTTGTTGTTGAGCTGTGATCTTGTTTCCTGGTTTTCGATCACTATGCCTGTCGGATGATGTCTCAGCCTGACCGCTGTTTCGACTTTATTTACATTTTGTCCTCCTGCTCCGCTTGAACGATAAGTTTCCCAGGTGATATCAGATGGATTTATCTCAATTTCGATTTTATCATCAACAAGCGGCGAAATAAATACTGATGCAAAAGTTGTCTGGCGTTTACCCTGGGCATTAAAGGGAGAGATTCGTACAAGACGGTGAACCCCATTTTCACTTTTAAGGTAACCATAAGCCTGATCTCCATCGATTTCGATGGTCACGGATCTTACTCCTGTTTCGTCACCTGGTTGAAAATCAAGCTCTTTTGTTCTATAGTTGTTCCTTTCTGCCCACCGGAGATACATTCTCATCAGCATTGCTGCCCAGTCGTTGCTTTCAGTGCCCCCTGCTCCGGAATTTATCTTCAGTATGGCTCCGAGCTGATCTTCTTCTTTCCTCAGCATATTGCGGACTTCAAGGTTTTCGATCAGTGTAAGACAATTATCGTAGTGGTTCTGAAGATCCTGTTCTGTTGCTTCTCCTTCCCTGAAGAAATCACTTATCACAGTAAGATCATCAATTGCGGTGCTGACCTTATTAAAATCATTGGTCCAGCTTTTTAAAAGTGATATGCTTTTTAGGAGTTCTTCTGCCTGCCTTGGATCGTCCCAGAAGTCAGGCTGTTGCGATATATTTTCCTTTTCAGAAATAAGATTCAGCTTGCCATTGATGTCAAAGATACCTCCTTAACGCATCACGGCGTTCCGATAATTCTTTTATCTGCTCGTTGGTGATCATAATACTAATTTTGGCAAAAATAGTTATTTAAAAGGTTTATTTTTACCGTGTCTATAAATAAGTATGTTTAAATTGATTACTTTTCTCAGGCCGTTTGCCGGATATTTGCTGTCGATATGGATAATTGCCATTATTGTTGTCTCATCAGTGCCATCTATCCCGGCTTTAAAGATTCACACGGCTAAATCAGATATAAGGCTTGATTATCTGGTTCATTTCCTTGAATACGGATCATTAGCCTTTCTTACATTCCTATCCTTTTCAGGAGAAGATTTCAATATTTCATCTATTAAATATTTTATTATTACCGTTTGCCTGATGGCCTTTGCCCTGGCTGATGAATTTCATCAGATAATCATACCGGGCAGGTCTTTTAATCCAAAAGACATTATCAGCAACCTTCTTGGAATCGCAGGTGGACTGCTGTTCTGTATTATGGCTTTCAGGAAGATCACTATGAGGTTAAACTAACCCCGGGCTTAAGCCCGGGGTTATTGAAAATGAGATACTTATGGACTTTAGTCCGGAATTCTCAATAAACTTTGAAACCCGAAAATGAACCGGTGCCGGTTTGTGTTGCAAGTCCTGTATAAATCACAAGTTTTACATAATCTCCAGAAT
>CAZLCF010000125.1:0-8226 GCA_964557905.1 uncultured Rikenellaceae bacterium
AGGTTATCCTATCTGCCCTGATAATAATAATCTTGTTGAGCGGGTGCGGTTCTTCGAAGACCGGTGAGCTAACCGGAGTACTGGGAAGGAAGAAGTTTTTTGAACCTGTACCTATGGAAATGGCATTTATTCCTGCCGGAAGTTTCGTGATGGGCCCGAGCGACCAGGATGCTGTTTTTGCTATGAACAGTCTTTCCAAATCTGTTACTGTTGATGCCTTCTGGATGGACCAGACGGAAATAACTAATAACAAGTACCGCCAATTTGTATACTGGGTTCGTGATTCTATCCTGAGAACAAAGCTTGGTGAGGCAGGCATAGCTGAAAGGGAATATTTTCTAGTTGACGAAGAGGGTAATGTTATTGAACCAAATGTCATTAACTGGGAAGAAAAAATTGATCCGGAAGAAGAGACAACCAAGGGTCTTATCGAAGAGATGTATTATCCGCCCGAAGAGAGGTTCAATGGCAGAAAGCAGTTTGATGTCCGCAAATTTAATTATTCCTATTACTGGGTTGATTACCAGCAAGCTGCAAAATCAAGATATGTCTATGACTATCAGAACAATACAGGAAAATATGAAGGACAGGTGACCAATCTTGATGGTTCACGTACCGACGTAAAGGATCGTTCTTCCTTTATCAAGCACAACATTATCAACATTTATCCTGACACCCTTTGCTGGATCAGGGATTTCACCTATTCATTCAATGATCCGCAGGCCGATCTTTATTTCTGGCATCCTTCATTCGATGATTATCCTGTTGTAGGTATAAGCTGGCTTCAGGCAACAGCTTTCAGTAACTGGAGAACCGATTTCATGAATTCAGCCCTCAGAAAACAGGGTATTGTTGATGTTCAGAGATACAGGCTCCCGCTTGAAACAGAATGGGAATATGCGGCAAGAGGTGCTCTTGACCTGTCAATGTATCCCTGGGGAGGGCCATACACCAGGAATTACAAAGGTTGTTTCCTTGCAAACTTCAAGCCTTTACGCGGTAACTATATAGATGACGGAAATGTATATTCAGGTAAAGTCGCATCTTATGGCGCCAATGAATACGGACTTTATGATATGGCAGGGAATGTTTCGGAATGGACCTGCTGTGCATATCATCCCTCAGCATACATATTCCAGCACGACCTTCAGCCTAACTATGAATATAATGCAACACCACAGGATCCGCCTGTAATGAAACGTAAAGTTATCCGCGGAGGTTCCTGGAAAGACATTTCATATTTTCTTCAGACAAGCACAAGAGATTATGAATATCAGGATTCGACTAAACCTTTTGTCGGATTCCGTAATGTAAGATCTTATATCGGAGCAGAAATTTAAATTGAAATAACCCTAAAATAATAGAGTATATGAGCCTAGCAGAAATCGTACAAAGCAGCGGATGGAAGAATTTCATCGCAAAACTTTATGGTTTGGGAGCTTCCGTCGTTATTGTCGGTGCATTATTTAAAATACAGCACTGGCCACTGGCAGGAACAATGCTTACTATCGGTCTTTTGACAGAAGCTGTTATTTTCTTCTTTTCAGCCTTTGAACCTTTGCATGAAGAGATAGACTGGACCCTGGTCTATCCAGAGCTTGCAGGAATTCCCGAGGAAGGCGAAGAACTCCCGGCACATGGCAGCGGCAAACAGCGTGACGCTATTTCCAGAGGCGTCGGTGGAGGCGGATACGGAGGTGGTGCGGGTTCCGCAGCACTGGCAAAGTTCGATGAGATGCTGGAAAGCGCTGAGATCACTCCTGATCTCTTCAAGAACCTCGGTATCGGAATGAAAAAGCTTAGCGAAACAACTGCCAACATGAATGCCATGGGAGATGTCACTGCTGCTTCATCAAAGTATGCGAGCTCCATTAATACCGCCACTGAATCACTTGGTAAGCTTACAGAATCCTACCAGGTAACAACCAAGGCAATTAATGATACCGGTTCCACTTATAAGAATATGGCTGATTCGTTCTCGATAATTGAAGTCGGAGGTAAATCATACCAGCAGCAACTGGAAACACTGAATAAAAACCTGTCTGCCCTGAATGCTGTTTATGAGCTGCAGAAAAAAGGAGCAGATGACCACCTTAAAGAATCCGAAGCACTTTACAAAGGCCTTCAGGGGCTGATGAAGGATCTTACCGATTCGTCAGGTGACACCAAAAAATATCGTGAACAGATTACCAAACTGAACGATAATCTGTCGGCTCTGAATAACGTGTATGGAAATATGCTTTCTGCTATGAATGTTAAATAATACAGAATTGGTTTTACTTAACTAAACTACCCACAAAATGGCTCACGAAAAGCTATCTCCGCGACAAAAGATGATCGGTATGATGTACCTGGTGCTTACCGCCATGCTTGCACTTAACGTATCAAAGGAGGCCGTGGAGGCATTCAAGAATATTGACAATGGTCTTACTCTTACCATCAAAAATTATGCTCTGAAAAATAACCTCATTTACCAGGATTTTGAATCATCATTTGCACAATTCCCTGAAAAGACAGGACCCTTCAGGACCAAGGCTCTGGCTGTAAAAGAACGCGCTGATGAACTCTTCGATTACTTGCAGAACCTGAAAATTGAGATCATTACAACTGCAGAAGGTGAAGATACTGAGGCTATTGAGGGAAACGAAGTTATCATCGATAAAGTTGAAAAAATTGATGAAAACAATGTTCCGTCGCAGATCCTGATTGGATCTAACGATGATCAAAAAGCTTTTTTCCTGAGGACAATGATCAATGATTACCGCGATTTCCTTATAGAAACACTTGACGGTGAAAATCCGACAGCTGAGGAAGCCCTGAAGAAAATTCTTAATACCGATGATGTTAGAAATAGAAGAACTCAGGAATTAGAAAAATGGCCAAATTATAACTTCCAGGCACTTCCTCTGGTTTATGTAATAACTATGCTGTCTAAAATACAGGTTGATGTCAGAAATGCTGAAACTGAGGTTATTAATCATCTCTATTCCCAGATCGATAAATCAAGTTTCAAGTTTAACAAGCTTGGTGCTGTTGTCATTCCCAAATCGGATTATGTTACCCTGGGCAGCAGTTATGAGGCAACTGTATTTATTTCTGCAACTGATACCACACAGCAACCTGAAATTAAAGTCGGAGATCAGGTTCTTCCTCTCGACGAAACCGGTAAAGGTATTTACACCGCACGTGCAAGCTCAATTGGTCCACATCCATGGGGGGGAATTATTTCAATGAAAGCACCCGACGGAACTATAAAGCCTTATTCTTTCAATGCTTCATATTTTGTTGGTGAGCCAAATGTTGTCGTCTCACCTACAGCTATGAATGTGATGTATAAAGGGCTCAAAAATCCCATTGATGTTTCTGTCCCCGGTGTAAGTCCTGACAGAATTAATATCAAGGTGAATAACGGAACTTATACCAGGGAGAGGGTACAGAATGCCAGAGGTGAATATTTCAGGGGTAACTGGGCCGTCTCGCCGGATCAGGTCGGCAAAGATGTGCAGGTCATTGTCACAACACAAGATGCTAACGGTAAAGCTACTAGCCACCCTCCTATTCCATTCAGGGTTAAAAGACTTCCGGATCCTGTTGCAAAATTTGCCCAGAAATCTTCAGGATCCGTTTCAAAAGCTGAAGCTCTTTCTCAGCCGGGAGTTTTTGCATCACTGGGTCAGGATTTTGACTTTGAACTGAAATATGATGTTGTGGGATTTACTATTTCATACTCCGACAGAATGGGTGACCGTCAGGGGGACAGCAAAGACTGGAGACTGACAGAAGAACAAAAGAACATTCTGAATAATATTACAAGGGGCAGAGACCTGACTATTAAAAACATAAGGGCTAAAGGACCGGACGGGATAACAAGGGACCTTGGAGCAATAGTATTGAAAGTTGAATAACAAGTTCAAAATTACATATAAGCGCATTATGAATAAGAAAATAGTATTGGGAATTATCGTCGTGGCATTTTCTGCGGGATTAGCCAGAGGCCAGACTTTCGGCGATATTTACCAGAAATCGATACCAGATGCCAAAAAGATTGACTATCCGTTCCTGCGGGAAGCTGAGGTGATATGGTCAAAAAGGTATTACCGCCTTATTGACCTGAGGGAAAAGGTAAATCATCCTCTCTATTATCCCACAGATAAAACTAATGACGGCCGGCAAAATCTCATAAGTATTTTACTTGATGAGATTAAGTCCGGGAAAGTCACCCCCTATGATGCTTTTGATACGAATGTGCCAACCACTTTTGAAGATATTAATACTAAGATGGGGGCCAGGGAAAGAACCTTACAGATCCCGATTGATGCATTTGGCAATACCAAGGATTCGGTGATAATGGAAGAGCCGAAACCTAATGAAGTAAAACAATTAATGCTGTATGAAGAGTGGTATTTTGACAAGAAGCTTTCCAAACTTGATGTAAGGATCATCGCTATCTGTCCCTATTGGCTTGGCGTGGATCCACAGACCGGTCAGGGACTAAAAATACCTTTGTTCTGGATCAAGTTTGACCAGATAAGGGACATCCTTGCAACGAAAGAGGCATTTACGCCAAATAATGATGCTCAGAGAATCTCTTTCGATGATCTTTTCATGCAGAGAAGATTCAGCAGCATTATTTTTGGTGAATCCAACGTATACAACGACAGATATATTAATGAATATTCAATTGGTAAAGGATCCCTCTTTGAAGCCGATCGTCTTAAAACAGAGCTTTTCGATCTTGAACATGACCTCTGGGAATACTAATATATAAAGAAGGCGGCTCTGAGCCGCTTTTTTTTGTCCATTATTTTATAAGATACCACAGCTTCCCTAATCTGTGAGGATAGTAAAACAATGCCTTCCAGCCGTTTTTGCAATTATATCTTTGTTTCATGAAATGGATTGAAGGGAAAATATCTCCCAGGATGAAAAGTATCTTCCGGTGAATTCCGGGGATATCTCTTAACGTTTTCCTGTAAGGCGATGCCTTATCAGGAAGAGGATTATCTTTCGGGCTTTTAATGAAGAATACAAACTTTTTTATGGAATCCGGATTATGCCATTTTTCAATATAATCATCAATCCATACAGGGAAAGGTATTCCCCACAGATCTCTCAGAGCCTCAAGTTTCCAAGCAATTATTTCACTCATGCCTGCCTGATCTGCCAAACCGGGCAGGTCGTGATTCAAAATCTCATCTCTGAACCTTTCAATGAGAACAACGAAGTCAGTATAAAGCCTCAGCTGTGATTCATTGTTCATTTCATGGAGCCAGAGATGTTTCATTAGGTAAAGGAAGAATATCTGTGCTCCGGGGATAAAAGCCTTTTCTCCGGTTATTTCTGTTTCATAACTATTGTCATAAAACATCTTTGTCAGAACGCTTTTTCCTGCTCCGAATAGCTCATGATGAATTTCAACTGAAAATCCGTTTTTAAGAAGGGAAGGCAGATGCTTCCCCGTATGAGCAATAATAAGATTATGGAAAGGAGATTTTACGGGCAGTGATGTAAATCCATCTGCAATCAGAAGTTTCCGGGCTTTAATGCAATTCTCCTTAGAGATCAAAATATCCACATCGGTCATCTGCCTGAGTCCTTTATTTCCATAGACCATCATCTCGAGAGCCAGTCCTTTCAGAAGTACTGTTTTTATATTGGCTTTGTTCAGCAGATCCAGGACCTTTTTCATTTCATTAGTATGGCGGGCATTCCTTGCCAGGCTCAACATCATGATATTCCGCAGGAATTCGGTCACCTCCCGCGGGATATATTGAAGAAATCCAAGCTTTTCAAGATTATGATAAGCAAGTGCTCCCACTCCGTGCGCATTGGCCAGATCAGCAAAATATCTCCAGTCTGCGGTCCCTGATGCAAGAATTTTAATCTTTTCGCCCTGTTCTACGCTGAATTCAAGCCGGCACAGACCGATAAGCAGTATCTCCTCGTTCCTTATGTTCAGGTCATTATTCATCTTACAAACCTGGAGGTTTGTTTTGTGTACATGTCAGAGTACATCCCGCTATTTTTCATCAGCTCATCGTGAGTCCCTGTTTCAATAATTTTCCCCTTATCAAGTACAATTATCCTGTCGGCGAGGCTCACGTTACTGAACCTGTGACTGATAAGAATTGTGGTTCGCCCTTGCACTATAGTCCTGAACCTGCTGAAAATATCATATTCCGTTTCAGCATCAAGAGCGCTTGAGGGTTCATCGAGGATAAGTACCGGGGCATCCCTGAAAAGAGCCCTGCCCAGAGCCAGTTTTTGCCATTCGCCCCAGCTGAGTTCGCGGCTGTCGTCAAACAGGTTGCCAATAACTGTGGAATAACTCTTTGGAAGTGTTTTAATAAGGTCATGGATCCCTGTGATTGATGCAGCCGAAATGATTTTTTCATCAGGCTTTGATTCGTTAATGTTACCCAGCCGGATATTCTCTCCCGCGTCCAGATTATACAGCATAAAATCCTGGAAGACAACCGACAGGGACTTTCTGTACTGCTCAGGATCCATATTTTTTATGTCATTCCCGTCATATTTTATTGACCCCGAGTCAGGATCATAAAGCCTGCACAGGAGTCTTACGAGAGTGCTTTTCCCGGCACCGTTTGGCCCCACCAGTGCAATTATCTCACCTTTCTTTATCTCAAATGTAATATTATCAATAGCCCTGGTCATATTGCCCGGATAAGTAAAAGAAAGATTATCTGCAGAAATGCTCCTTTTAAGATCTCCCGGCAAAACCACGGGCGGGATTGCCTGTATATTTTCCTTAAGGTTCAGAAATTCAAAGGTATCACCAATGAAAAGAGAGTCCTCATAAAGCCCTGCCAGGGAGCTAAAAAGATCCTTTATATAGACCATACCCTGCCTGAAAGCCAAAAGGAACATTGCCATCTGGCCGAGAGAGATGGTTCCATTTATTGTACGGCCGGCAATGAATAAAAGGGTGATCAGTACGGCAGCCGCTTTGAAAAGATCGGAAACAAGCTCTATTAAAGCCCGTTTTTTTATGATACTTATCTCCTCTTCCTTTGTCTTCAGGAAAGATTTTCTGAATAGTGAAATAAAGTAATTCCCGAGGCCGAATAATCTTATCTCCCTGGAAGGCCGGTCTCCTGTAAGCAGCCAGTTGAAATAGGCAGTTTTCCTGGCTTCGGCGGTCTGCTTCCGTTGAAAATTATAAAGAACGCCGGCATAATGAAGACGAAGCCATATTCCCGGGATATTGAAAACAAGCAGAAGCATTGCAATGGTCCAGTGGAGGGACGCCAGAACTCCAGCCATAAGGACAAGAGACAACAGCCCCCTGAACATTGAGACAAGGTTATTGAGGATGCTGTTGGGTCTCCATGGAGCCTCTCTTGAAGCCCTGGCAAGACAATTAAAATACTCAGGCCTTTCAAAGTTTATCAGATCAAGCCTAATTGCTTTAGAGTGAAGCAAATTGTACATATAAGCTTCAAGCTTCATGGATTGTTTTTTACGTATGAAATTGCCAAAGTCGGAAGAGGCTTCATCAAGGAACCAGAGGATAACCACGGCGACGATCAGCCAGATAACATTATCAATTGAGGTTTGCGGAGTTGCCGATACAGCCCTGGTAATACCATCAATCAAACCCTTCAGGAGCCAGATCAGGACAAGAGGTAAGAAACTCCGTAAAAGAGATATGGAAAAGTTTGTAGATGCCCATCCCGGCGCACTTTTCCGGACAAGTTTAATTGCCTCTCTGAAGTATTTGATCTTCTGGTCCATCACAAAATTCATTTCAAAATATCCATTATCTTTTTAAGCCTTATTATAAACCAAACTAATAACCTGTTATAAAGATAATTAGGTTTACGGATCATTCCCTTTTCTGATTTATTCTTTTTGCCTGATGTATTTTCAATGCAGATAACTTTTCCCGCAATAAGATCTTTAAATACCGGCTTATCCTCATTTGCACAGCTGTCACCTCTTGTAATGAAATGTATCTTATTTTCTTCCCATATTATCCTTATTAATCTGTGAACTACAAAACCTGTGTCTCTTTTCCATGCTATAATTTCACCCGGAAAAGGGTAGTGATCATCCGTGAAAGGTTCGATATAAATCACAGATCCTGGTTTAATAGCAGGAAACATACTATATCCATCGGCCCTTATCCTGATCGTTTTCCCCTCAGCCAGCAGAGAGAATCCAACCTCCTTTACCATACTATGATTATCTCTGCTCATTTTCAAG
>CAZLCF010000126.1:0-8219 GCA_964557905.1 uncultured Rikenellaceae bacterium
CAGTACAATCCTAATGGTCCAATAGAAAAAGAGACTAATCTGACATAAAATTCACTCCAAAAATTCCTAGATCGTCAATCTTTTATTCTGGTGGCTGTTAGGATAAGGTTAGTTGGTTCCTGCTGCAGTATGCCAGGAGGACCCTGAAGGCGCATAGTGGGTGCTTTGATCACCATCTCCAATTGATCACCATCGAAAGTAAACAGGAAATTCTCGGCAGATCCGGGATTGAACATTGAGAGATAGTATGCTGAAAGCTGATTTTCGCTTGTCCAGGAGCAGATGCCAGCTGTATGTACCGGTGTAATACCCATTGTGTTGGAATAAACCGAACGCGAAAAGGAAAGAGTGCGATCAGTAATCCCATATAACCACTTGTCAAGACCGAAAGGGATATTATGTATGGCACTTGATGTGACAAAGGTAAGATGGCAGTTTCCTGAGGTATCGAAGCGAAACAGCACGGAACGTATGCCTGATGCATTTTCATCAACCTGATATCGTCTGGCACTCATCGTCACCCTGGTAACACTGTTGCCATCGAACGGACGCTTTGACTCGTAGTTTGCAATGTCTGCATACACGTCAAATGACTTGTTAGCTTTAAGTTTCTTGTTGCTCATTGAAGGCAGCATATCATATATCAGATTGTTTAAACCGGTCTCATCCCTGAAGCCGCTGTGGCAAACCATGACAAAATCGTATTCCGGGATCACCATAATCAACTGGTTCATTGCTCCGATAGCCCTATATGAATTATGTCGTCCATTCCAGATCTGGTAGCCGTATCCCGCTGAAGCATCATCAGCAGCATTTTTAATTTCTTCCGGGGTAATATCAGGATTCTGATAAATATGTGGGGAGGAAGCTTCCTCAATCCATGCCGGATCCAGTAGCTGCTGCCCGTTCCAGCTTCCTTTATTAATAAGAAAAATACCAATTTTAGCCATATCAGAAGTCTTCATGTGGGATCCGCCATTACCCATATTGCAGCCGTCGTTATCCATCTCCCACACTACATCCTTAATACCCAGCGGATCAAACAGATGTGTTTGAAGGTACTCAAGAATGGATACACCGCTCACCTTCGTTATGATGCGTGACATCATGTGGGAAGCCGTAATGTCATAAGCCCAGGCTGTCCCGGGCTCATGGGTGAAAGGTGCTGCCAGGAACGAACGGATCTGACTTTCACCTGAACCGGCATAAAAGGTTGACGAATGTCCGACCGACATTGTCAGCAGATGCCTGACAGAGAGCCTGGTCAGTTGTGGAGAAATCGTATCGGGAAGCAGATCGGGGAAAAAGGAAATTACCTTATCCTCGACGTTCAGCAGACCCTCCTGGACAGCAAAGCCAATAGCCATAGCGGTAAGGGTCTTAGTGGCTGAATACATAGCATGCTGGTACTGAGGAGCGTATGGTGCCCACCAGTGTTCGGTAATCACATTGCCATGACGTATCATCATCAACCCGTGTACATCATATCCGTTCAGTTCAATCATCTGAAAGAAACGGGCGATGGTCCCGGAAGGAACGCCCTGTTCCTCCGGAGTACTTCTCGGCAATCCATCCTCATACGAACAGGGATAATCAACGGAATGGGAACACCCTGCTATGATCATATACCCAAGAAACAAGGTAAAAAATGCCCGAAATTGCAAAACTCTTATTTTCATTCAGTTATATTGTTTTAAATCAACTAAATCAGTTTTAACCAATCAGTTTCCGTCCTGATATGAATATTCCAGGTCTTTTCCCCTCTATACAGAGGGCCAACGCAATCCAGCTTTGCTAAGTTTAAATATAGAGAATAGTTTTCGATATTTCTAATTCTCTTTACCTGGTACTTGCTGTTTTATGAAATTCCATGGAAATCAGGCTGACATCTACATCCGTAAACAATTCAATATTATCCTGCCCTGGAGCAAAGACAAATTGCGATTATCCATTTTCTAAGAAAGTCATTCCAAAAAATAAATGGATAGGAGAATTTTGATCAAAAATTCACCCGTTTTGTCTAATTCTGTTGTTTATATTTATCGGGTTTGTAGATGATGTAAGGATCAACATTGACATTATTAAGAATTTAATAAATCTATATAATAAAATTGAAGTTAATAAAACTTTAAAATTAGTTAATGATGAAAAGACAGAAACATCCCTGGAAAAGTATTTACCTGCTTATAACTACATTGTCCATCGGATTCTGTTTATTTGGACAGGCAGGTTTACCCGGGATGCCCGGCAGGACCTCACCGGTAGTTCATCCCGACCTCACCGTAACTTTTAATCTCTATGCCCCCAGTGTCTCAGAAGTGCTGCTTATGTTCGAGGGTGACACTGTTAAATATCCTATGATAAAGGATGAAAGAGGGAGATGGACAGTGACCGTAGGTCCGCTGAAACCCAAGATATACACCTATGCTCTCCTGGTTGACGGACTCCGGATTCTCGATCCGCTGAATCCCGAATTACAGTCAGGTACGGCTCCGGGTTTTAACCTCCTGAATGTCCCCGGTAATCCTCCACGGTTTGATGAACTGCAGGATGTGCCGCATGGAGCTGTACATATAAGGACTTATTATTCAAAAGTTCAGAATAAATTTCGCAAAGTATATGTATATGTTCCGCCGTCCTATGAACAGGCCGTTGACAAATATTATCCGGTATTATACCTTCGTCATGGTGGAGGAGGAAACGAGACATCATGGTACAATGAAGGTGCTGTTGGTATCATTATGGATAACCTTCTGGCAGAAGGGAAGGTTAATCCCATGATAATTGTGATGACCAATGGGAATGTGGAAACAAGTATGCCGGGTGGATATAACAATGAGGCGCTGCAGGTAGGAGCGGATGAGTTGTTTACAGATGTGCTGCCTGTTGTTGAGAAGAATTACAGGGTATATACTGATGAGGGACATAGAGCAGTAGCAGGCCTTTCCATGGGTGGAGGTCAGTCTTTTTATATCGGACTGCGTTATGTGGATAAATTTGATTGTGTGGGTGTTTTCAGCACCGGTCTTTTTGGCGGGATCGTTGAGGCTGATTTTAATGCTGAGAAGACAATACCCGGATTACTGACAAATACATCCGCTTTTAATGAAAGCCTTAAACTCTTTTATATTTCAGTCGGGGAACAGGACCCCAGGCTTGATGCGACAAATAAACTTGTCAATACTCTCAGGCAACATAGAATGAATGTTGAATTTCAAACCTTCCCGGGTATACATGAATGGCAGGTATGGCGGTTGTCATTATATGATTTTCTGCAAAAGTTATTCAATTAATTAAAAATATGTAACATGAAGACTATGAAAATATTTAACACCATGACTCACATATATACAGGTATTATTCTGATAAGTTTGTTATCTCTGAACTGTAATATCCTAGCCCAGGAAATCCCCCAGCGGCGCGGACCACAAATCGTTTCTCCTGTAATTTCAGATGATAATAAAGTTACTCTTAGTGTGTATTCAACAAATGCACAAACTATTGCAGTTAACGGGAGTTGGATGGGTATGGGTGAAACCAGTGAAATGACTAAAAATGAACAGGGAGTATGGTCAGTAACCGTTGGTCCCCTGGAACCATCTCTTTACCATTATAATATAATTATTGACGGTATAAGTACTATCGACCCTTCAAATCCCAGGTCAATGCGTGACGGGACCAGGTATGCAAGTACCCTGATCGTTCCCGGTAAAGGCTCCGGGCTGTTTGAAGTGAATGATGTTCCTCATGGTTCGATAACCAAAGTATGGTACGATTCTCCTGCACTGGGACTATATCGAAGGATGTATATTTATACTCCACCCGGATATGAAAACAGCACGGGAAAATATCCGGTTTTATACCTGCTACATGGTGGCGGTGGTGATGAAGATGCCTGGACATCGCTGGGACGTGCCAACTATATTCTGGATAACCTTATTGCACAGGGTAAAGCTAAACCGATGATCGTTGTTATGCCCAACGGCAATGCTAATCAAACAGCATCTGTAACAGATTGGTCTGCACAAACACAAACCACACAACTCCCCGGAAGATTTAACATCGAAAACGAACAGGAAGTAATTGATGGTAGTACACTGTTTCCAAAAAGTCTGGTTGTAGATGTAATTCCCTTTGTCGAAAAACATTACAGGGTGACTGCAAACAGTGCCAATCGTGCAATTGCCGGCTTATCAATGGGATGTTTGCAAACACAAATAATTTCCATGACTAACCCTGAATTGTTCGGGTATATAGGCTGTTTTAGCTTAGGAATTCATTTTAACGATCAGTTTGCGATTCTTTCCAACAGGATCCTTATCCCTGCTTACGATAGTAAATTGAAAACAATGAAGAACCAACTCTTTTATATTGGTTGTGGCACTGAAGATTTTTGTTATGAAGGTGTTCAAACACTTCGTGCTAAATTGGATGAACATAACTTTGAATACATTTACAATGAAACCGGAGGTGGTCATACATGGGCTAACTGGCGGGTATATATAGCGGATTTTACACCCAGACTTTTTAAGTAATGACGAAAAAAGTAAAATGATGCGAAAAATTTTAAGAATCTCTCTGCCACTACTGATCATCCTGATAATAATTCCTGAATATAATCAGATTCTGGCACAGGAAACGATTGATGTCGGAAAGACAGGCTGGGATGTAAAAAGACCGGTGATGGCTGCGGCATGTGATGCAGGCTGTCCATGGGGTGAAATAGGCAATTTTGTCAGGGAATCTATGGAACCATACGGGTATTCGGTAATTCTTTGTCGCAACTGTAATAAATCTTATGGTCCGCGGCTTGTATCTGAAAACGATTATCCGCCACCTCTCGATGAAGATAATCTCAGAGTAGGAGTGAATGTCCGGGTTAATGCACGTGTAGATTTCGGTGTAACATCGAGTGCTTTCTTAACCAGGGCTTATAAGGATAATTACAGAAACCTCCGGCTGGTAGCTAAAATAGAAGATCCTTATTATCTGTTATTAGCGGCCAGGAAGGAATCAGGAATAAAAAGTATTGCCCAGATCAAACAACAAAAAATACCTGTGAGGATTTTTGATAATGGCGGCGGAATGGTAACTATTTTAGATTATTATGAACTAACCGCGGATGACATAGTATCCTGGGGAGGGAAGATGAGGGTTTCCCTGGAAGACGCCATAAAAGGTGATTTTGACCTTATCATTGGATTTATGGCAAGTCCGAGTCTGAACCCCGAATCTTCGTACTGGACCACTCTCAGTGAAAAATTCGATCTTTACTTCATGGAGCTTCCGGAAGATTTACTGGACAGGATTGCCGGACAAAATGTTGACTCAGAAGTTGTGATTGCCCGTAATCAGTTGCTCAGGGGAGTGGACAGAAGGATAAAAACACTTGGGAGATCTGGAGAAGCTGTCTTTGCACGGGATGACACTCCTGAACAGGCAGTTTATGACCTGACAAAGGCTTTGGATGAGAATCGTGGCGCCCTGAAATGGTTCATTCGTATATATACTTATGATTCCAATACCGTATGGCAGAATTTTGGCGTTCCTTTGCATCCTGGCGCTGAAAGATATTATCGCGAGGTCGGGTATATCAATGATTAAGCGGTGCGCTGCCCGATAAAGCGGATCAATTGTTCTGAGGGCCGGTCCTGAAAATGGGAAACAACCGATTTGCTACGCATGTTTCCCTTGTGAGAAAAAAGAATGAATTTCTTCGCTAAGTGTAATTTCTTTGTGAGTATATACATTAATCAGAAACATTTCTATGATGAAACTTAAATTAATCCTTATGCTTTTCCTTTCGGTATCCATTATTCAGAATTTAGATGCACAGAAACCGATAAAGAAATTCACTGTCTCCGGATATGTTAAGGATGTAAATGATAATCCTCTTGGTGGAGCAATGATCCTTCTCGACAATAAAAATACCGGTAAAGTGACTAATGACCATGGTTACTATAGAATAAAGGTAAAGTCTGATAATAAAATCATATCAGTATTTACAATGAATGGAGCTTCGACAGGAATACCAATCGAAGGCCGAACCTCAATCAGCTTTATTCTTGAAGAATCATCTTTCGTACAGAATAATATACATAATAAGAAAGAGCCTGATGAAGTAGTAAATACAGGCTACGGCTATGTAAAAAAGGATCATTATGCACAGTCGGCTGATAAAATTAATATGACAGAAACAGATTATTCATCATTTAATAACATCTATGATCTGCTCCGCAGCAAATTTCCGGGTGTAGAGGTAATTGGAGAGAAGGTTTACATCAGGGGTTCATCAACACTCGTTGGAGGTTCAGATCCACTGTTTATTATTGACGGTGTTATCGTGCAATCGATTGGTTTTATACACCCCAGTATTGTTAAATCAGTCGATGTCCTTAAAGGTAATGCTGCCTCTGTTTATGGAGTAAATGGTTCAAATGGGGTTATTATTATTAACACAATCAAGTGATGGAATAAATATGGCAACACTACAGCCGGGCATTTTGTTCCTTCTTCATGCCTTCTCAAACCGGAGGAATTCTCTATTAAGGAAGGGCCAAATATCGTATAGAATGAAATTTTGTTTAGATTGGCCGGCCAGACTTAATATTCCACCGGCCGATTCGCCAAATATTGTCACCTTATTGGGGTCGCCGCCGAATGCAGCGATATTTTTCTTAATCCATTGCAGACCGGCAATCATATCCAGAAGTCCGTAATTCCCCGAAACGTGATTGGGACTTTCGGCGCTCAACTCCGGATGTGCGAGGAAACCTAGCTGACCAACGCGGTAGGCGATGCAGACAAGTACCACACCTTTCCATTTCGCAGCAGGTTGAGGAGCACGCCAGCGGAAGTCACCGACAGGCGGCGCGGCAAACGGGATACCTTTGTAAACCGTCAAACCATCTTCAAATGTTCCCTGTAACATTCCGCCCTTGACTTTTACCGGTGCAGGCTGCTGAGCGACACCAAGTCCGGCGGTAAACAACACAAATATTAAGATTAAAACAGTCCTTTTTTTCATAGATTTTCCTCCTGATATTATTGATTTCATATTTAGTCAGTTAATATTGAATTCATGCTGGTTAATTGGTGTCAAGTCAATCATTCCGACATTTTCATAACCATTACGGTTGTTTTTGAAGGAAGCTTACCTGCAATAAATGTTTCAGAATGTCCTGAATATTTAACATCAAAAGCAGTACCAACAACCTTAATAAAATCTTCAACAGTACCAAGCCTGAAACCACCTGCAGGTGCATTGGCTGGTGAATAATGCATGGGAATTACTACCCTGGGCTTGAGTTGCTTAATGACTTCCATAGCTGACTGAAGATCAATTGTGGGTCCGCCTCCAACCGGGATCATGAGAATATCTGTTGCTCCAATAGCCGAAACCTGACTTTCATTGAGCACATGTCCGAGATCTCCAAGGTGAACGACTTTTAATCCTGGCAATTCAAAAACGAAAATAGCATTCTTTCCACGCTGGCTCCCTTCCTGTTTATCATGAAATGATCCGACCGTACGAACGCGTATGCCTTTTACAACCTGATCAATCTCAGTAAACTCAGATCCATTGAGCCCATGTATTATAATTGGATTTCCTTTTGCCAGGGCAACATAATTGTGATCCGCGTGTTCATGCGATACGGTGACCAGATCAATGGCTTCCGATATTTCCACTTTTATCATGTTTGGATTTACCGGATCCGTTAAGACTTTTACTCCATCACCTGTACTCATTATAAAAGTTGATTGACCCAACCAGGTAAGATTAATTGTGGATTGACAGACAACCATGCTGGTGTTTATAAATGCAATAATCAGAGCGCCAAACAGCTTTTTCATGGGATTAATTTTAAAGTTATATACCAAGATAATCAAATAAATAATTACTATTCACAGCTTTGCTATGCCTGATATTGATAGCTTGCTGCCCTTTGTGAGTAAATTGAACATACCTCAACATTTATCCAAAATCCAAAACAGCTATAAAATAAAACACGACTTAAAACAAAGCCATTATTTTCTGCATGCAGACATATTTAAGACTATGATATTCCCAGGTCATAGGTTTGTCTAATATAGTAGATCGTTCTATTTTTACTTTCAAGATTTATATTCAGAAAGAGATCCCAATCCGGAGAACCTCCTGGAGTATTACAGGAAGTCAGACGGTGCCACCAAGAAGAAGATCCTTGGTTGCATCTTTG
>CAZLCF010000127.1:0-8158 GCA_964557905.1 uncultured Rikenellaceae bacterium
TCCTATAATATGGATAGGGTCTTTTTTAAGCAACTGGATTTGCCGGAAGCTAAGCTTCCAATTCAGCAGAATATTCCATGCTGATAAACGCTACATGAACCGGATGCATGCCAATCCAGAATAAAAGGAATAAAAACTTTAACATTTCTTATTGTGATGGCATAAAATAATTACAAAAATCAGACCATATAAATTGTTATTCAACAATATCGAAAATTTTATCTCTATCCCAATCCAGCCAATATTTTAAAGCATTATGGCGGATAAGCTTCCAGTAGCCGTCGTCCATCAATCCAAATTTTAAAATACCTTCGTTAATGTCCATATCAACTTTTTCAAAATATTCCTTTTTGAGGCTGATTCGGATGGAACGGCCTTTATATGTAAAAACAGCTGATGGCTTGGTTATGCTATCAGTAGCAAGATGAATTGTTCCCATTCCTAAAGTTGCTCCAGTACTTACCTGTATACCATCATTCAGACAGCTGTACGGTGGTCTGGTTCCTGCATACGTCATCACTTCAAGCATGTCAGGACCAACACCGAATAATTCACGCGCTTTAATGCCCATTTTAGCCCCTACTATTGAGAATACTCCTAAGTGTCCGTGAAACTCATCAGTCATAACATTGGCTTTCCATTCCTCTAATCCATAACGGGCAATCGCAGAATCCATAATCGGGCGGACATCGTAGTTGAACATTTCACGCTGAACGGGAAACCTGTTAAAAACAACATTACGCTCCGAAACATAAATGCCATTTATCATATCGCAAAAAGCTTCTTTCACTCCCTGAATATCATAATCCTGGTTATATCTGATATTCAGCCTATCCGTCATTATATTGATGCCAAATAATTCGGGATTTGTCAGGTAAAGCGCTACCAGGTCATCACATAATCTGAAATGGTTTTGTTTCAATTTTTCAAGAACAACCTGTTGACTAAAAACATTGTACAAAATTGTTGCAAGCTTTTCTTTCGATTGCCTGCAAACATTATACATGGATGAATCGAATAAAGCCTCGTTACTATTCAGATTGGAAATAACATCAATCCTCACACCTGCTTTAAAAACAATATCTGCAGCGACTTTATTACATTCATAATTAAACCCCTTTAAGGGCTTTACAGATTCGTTATACCAGATAATCCGTTCAATTTTCGATAAAAGGGTTGCGTCTTGCTTTATTAGCTGTGCAATATTCGTTAAAGGGCCCAGACAAACAAGTATGATTTTTTCATTTGTGTTGTTTAATTTTTCCGACAGGCAATCAACTGAATTTAAACCTGTTACCTGACTGCCTGATTCTTTGCCCCAGCTTATCTGCTTATTAAATTGACGCCACGGAGGATTAATCCCTTTGAGAACATCACCACAGGCTTTGGTTATGTCATCGTTATTAAATTCATGTAACAGAGAACCAATCTTTTCAGCACCTTCGTTGGGAGATAATGAACCATCTGATAACAATATTGCTTTTATGGTTATCTCCGGACGGGCTAATAATAAACTTATGGCACGCATATCGTCAATAGCACAGTCTGTATCAATAATGACAGTATGTTTTAATTTGACAGGCAATGGTTGAGCCAACATGCCTGAAGTGAAGAAGACAGCTAAAAAGAGAATAATTACTTTCTTCATTGATTTTTTATATCTATTGAACCCATATTTTTCAATCAGTTCCCTCACGGTAGCTGATGTAAGATGTATAGAAAAGCCTCATAATTTCATGAGGTTTTTCTATTTTTATTCGCCGACAGAGTCTTTTCCATAGTGACCTTCACCAGCAGGTATTGAACAACAATCATCAGTAATCCTCCTGTCACAATAAAAGCTATCAGCATTGGCCTGGATATATCGAACGGCAGATTAAACATAAGTTTCAGATCACTGGTTGTTGATTTACTTATGAGTGCCACTGCAGCCGAAAACATGCATACAATTCCTATAACTGATGAAGCAAATACCGATACCCGGCGAATTTCTCTCTTGTAATCTGTTATCTCCTCATGATGTGTCATGTATTTCGCCCAGTAATATCCCGCAATGATGCCCAAAAATATGTGAAAAAACGGAATACCCATGAACATCGTAAAGAGAATACCATTGTAAAACAGGTAAACCAGAATTAACACTGGTTTGGACAATTGATAAATATCAGGTTTGTTGATGAATTTTATTAAAAGGGAAATTAAGATCCCAACGCCGAGTCCTGTTAATGAGGCTATTATGATTATCTTCTGATCATTTGTAAAAATGAATGTGCCCCACCAGAATATAATAAAACAAAGTATAGGGATTGCAATCCCAAACAAAACATTAAACAATAATTTATCAAACCTTATCATAATATTTACTTGGTCTCTAATGTAAAATTAGAAATTTCGGATTGCGGATTTTGGATTGCGGAATGAAATTTCTAAAAAATCCGAAATCGACAATCCGAAATCCAAAATACTCAGACTGTAATTCTTTTTAACAGGGAATCCGCTTTTTTTACAGTCGCGTTCCGGGTGCTTTTTTTCGCCTGTGTTATGAAATCTGCTGCTCTTTTATCCTTTTTTATTTCTTCAGTAAAGTTCCCGAGTGTCTCAAGGACTTTACCGGTGGCAATGCTTTTACACTCTTCTGTTTCAAAAGTGTCTTTGGAAATGGCAACCAATTCACGTATTATTTTCGCCCGGTATCCGGATTTGTTTTTTGCCATGAGTCCGAGAGCAAAGATGGCATGATTACAAGTGATTAAATTGCCACTATGCAAAAAACTCTTGAGATCATTCACCAGTTTGTCCGTTTTGTTCTCCCGGTCCACGGCTGAAAGGTACCCGATAATATCAATAGCGGTCCACCTGAAGATATTGTTGCTGCTTTTCAGCATCCTGGTCCAGTGTTCAAAATGATCATAAAGCAGTGCAGGATTTTCGGCCCCGGTTTTAAGGAGTTCTTTTGTAAAACCGTATTTTACTTTCGGGTCCTTTGAGTCAAGCTTGTCAAAATCTAATTGCTTCTTTTTCATTATTTTTATTTTAATCCGTTATATCTTTTCATAATCTCCAATGTCTTTTCTAAAGGTAATGATTCAACCCGCATATTATCCTTACCAACTACAGTTTCAGCTGCAAACAAAGAATTGATTATTGCTTCTTCTGTAGCTTCAATAACAGCTTCAAACAAAATATCCAGCCTGTCATTTCTTAAAACCCTGAATTCCTCATACATTGAATCTGATGAATACGGGATCCGGATATCCTCAGCTGTTGAGACAGCGATCGCAAAATCACCGCTGCTGTTTGAAGCAATGCCGCCTGTCCTGGCAATGCCAAACATTGACCTTGCCGCCAGTCTTTTCAGGTTTTTCGGGCTCAACGGGGCATCTGTCATGATCACAACCATACAGGAACCATCTTCCTTGTATTCATTCTCAATTCCCTTGAACCTGTGCTGATCCAATTCTATTCCTACCGGTACACCATTGATCTGCAAAATGCCCCCAAAATTGGTTTGCACCAGTACACCAACCGTATAACCGCCTCTTGATTCAGGCATTATTCTCGAAGAAGTGCCTATGCCTCCCTTGAATCCCAGGCAGGTTGTGCCTGTGCCTGCACCGACATTCCCTTCTCTTACCGGCCCTGTATCTGCACCGGCAATTGCCTGCAAAACATGTTCTTTGGTTATGTGCCTTCCCCTTATGTCATTTAAACCGCCATCGTTCGTCTCACCCACAACCGGATTGACACTCCTGACATTACTGTTTTCAGGAAATTGAAATGTATAATCTGTTAAGGCATCTGCTGCAACCGGTACGCTAAGCGTATTTATAAGGATAACAGGAGTTTCAATGTTCCCCAGCTCTTCAACCTGGGGATATCCTGTAAGTTTTCCAAAGCCGTTCCCGATATATATTGCGGCAGGTACCTTGTCCTGAAATATATTACCTGAATGAGGTATTATTGCTGTAACCCCCGTGTATACAGAGTCCCCCATAATCAGAGTAACATGACCAACTCTGACTCCGGGAACATCTGTAATAGCATTGTTTTCTCCTGTGTTCAGGATCCCGATAGTTATGCCAAAATCTCTTGCCCTTTTCATTTGTGCGGTCATATTCAGAAAGTTCATTAATGCCAGAATTATCACTATGTATCTCATTACACCCGTGTTTGATTGTATACTATTCACAGGCAAATTTACATCTTGTCAGGGCTAAAATCAATTTTTAGATCTCTTAAGAATTCTTCATTATGAATTTTCCCTGTCAATTTCAGTTAGAATTGAATTTCTTACCTTTATATAGCGATTTGCAATCTACAACTTAAAAAGGAGGTAAAAATGAATGATTTTTTATGTCCCAAGTGCAAAGGACATTTACGGGTTGGAGATAATATAATCTTCAAGGTAAAAAATAGTGAAAAACAGAGTGCGATTATGCTTCTCAGCCCGCAGATAGGTAATTATTCCAGTTTGAAGCATCCTTCTTTCGAGGTTAATCAGGGTGAATCCCTGGAATTTTGTTGTCCGCTATGCAATGCTTCACTTAAATCAGACATTCATAAAAACCTTGCGCTTGTACTAATGAAAGATGAAGAAGGCAAAAGTTTTGTTGTTTATTTTTCGCAGGTAGCCGGTGAACACAGCACATATGAGACTGATGGTGATGCAGTTCATGTAGCCGGTGAGGATGCCGGACGATATACCTATTTCAAAGTCGGGGATAAATTCAAGGAATACTTTTAACCGGATCTATGTATTAATATATTGTACTCTTAAACTCCGGCAATCCTTCTTTTATATTCGGCCAGTGCTTCATCCAGACGCATTTTTTCATTTCCATCACCCTGGACATTATGTGAAGGGTGGATGTATAGTTTTACACCCCTGTCAGCAAGTATTTCCGCTACGGTGGTAATTGTCATCCATACACAGGTTATGACAGCCATAGATGATACCGGGACTATTTTATCATTGTGATTTTTAAGCGTGACAGAAGCGTCCTGGAGAGGGGCGCATGTATCAACCCCGATATCAGCCAGATCAAAAATAGTTTTTCCGCTTGAGTGCCTGGTTTTTTTGCCTTTGGCCTCAACAGCAGATCCGAAAACAATTACCTTCATTCCTTTTTCCCTGGATTCGATGGCTATATCAATGTTTACATTATTTACGCCTGAATGTGAGAAAAGCCACATAACATCGCGTTTGTCAAAGTCGTAGCCTTTCATTATCTCTTTCCCGTATCCTTCAACACGCTCGAGAAAAATAAACTGATGCACTCCCATTTCACCTGTTATCCGGGTGAAAAAGGTAAGCGGCAGTTCGATCATAGGATGAAAGCCAACAAAGCCTCCTATTCGGGGATACATCTCCTCAACTGGTATTGTCGCATGTCCGCATCCGAAAGTATGAACCCAGCGTTTACATTCAATCGTATCTGCCATTGCCTCAGCAGCCTGTCTGATGTTATCCATTTGTGTTTCCTCGATCCGGGTCATTATCTCCCGGACATTATTAAGCCATTGCGTTGCTAACATAATTAAGTGTTTTATAACTAATTAACTGTTTTTTCTTGTTTTTCTGAAAATAAATAAGCTCAATAGTATCATCATGAATAATTCGGCAAATGCAAGGGTTGTCAGGTGATGAATTCCGAAATTCCGTGCAATTATTCCCATTCCATAATTAATGATCATATTGCCAAGCAATGCGATAAACAGGACCAGGCTGAAGGCTGTTCCAGAGATCTCGGCATAACGGTCCCCCACCAGGCCAAGCATAACCGGGAAACCCGCGGCAAGACCTGCACCCAGTAACACTAATCCTGCAACGGCTATTCCTATTGAACTGCCTGATTTTAAGAATATCAGGCCTCCAAGGATCAGGATAAATGAGATCAATAAGAGTTTTATTACTGAAAGGGGCCTGAGGACGCTGCCGATCAGCAAACGCATTACAATCATCCCGGCAACAAATGATGAAAGCCCGTAAAGTGCACTGCTCTGAGAAATGGATATATTCTCAATAAGATAAGTCGTTGTCCAGTTATTCAGGATCCCCTCAAAGCTGCTTTGAATGAACAGGAAAAATGCAATAAGAATCAATATTCCGTCTTTAAACATGCTGAAACTGCGGGTCACAGGTAAGCCATGAGGCTGTTTGGGGGGAGGAAATTTTATAAATGTAAAAAGTAATCCTGCCGCAAGCGTTAAAATGGCGACGGCTGTCAATATTGTTTCAAAGCTGACGCTCTTCTTAAGTATCCCCAGGATCAATGGCATGCCAAGGGCACCGATCCCGAAAAATACACCCAGCAGGCTCAGGTTGGCTCCTTTGTCCTTATCGCTGATATCAGCCACCAGTGCATTGGTGGCTCCATTGATCGCTCCTCCGCCAAAACCTGTCAGGAAAGCACATATCCTGAGCAGACCCTGTGACTGCGCAAAAGCAATTCCCATGAAACCTGAAAACATAAAAATACACGAGGCGGAAAGCAATATCCTGTAACTGTATTTATCAACCACAGGTCCGAAAATCAGTGAACCGGAAAGTATCCCGAAAGGCAGTATGGAAAAAAGCGTTCCGGAAGATATTTCATCTAATTGCAGTTTCACTTTAAGGTCAGGGACCACTGAGCCAAGAGTAATGAGGCCTATACCGAATAACAGCATTCCCAGGCATGATGCCCGGAAAATCACCCTTTTCCTATACATTTCTCATATTTTACAGGTTAAACTTTGATAAAGATCTCAACGCCAGGAATCCTGCTCCGTATACCCCAGCCTCTCCGCTTAATCCTGACGGTTCAATGCTCACCTGATTAATGCTTACAGGCTGTGCCCATTTGACCGCTTCTTCCCTGATGGCCGGTATCAAAGGTATTGCAGGGCCAAAAATACCGCCGCCCAAAATTACTTTCTCAGGATTGAACAGGCTTACAAGGTTTGCCACAGCCATTCCCCAGAATTCTATACATAACTCAATAACCCTGACTGCAACAGGATCCTTGTATTCATAAGCAGTAAACACATCATAGGAAGTTATTTCCTCAGGATCCTTATTTTTCAGCTCGCCTGCATATGTATTGTCTTCTTTTAATATTATCCTTGCCACCCTGGCTATACCTTCGCCGGAAGCATAGTGCTCAAAACATCCACACTCTTTAAAATGATCCAGGAATGGCCGCGCTAACGCCATCCATCCTATTGCGCCTGCAATATCATGACTGCCCCGCAATATCTCTCCATTTACCATTATACCGGCTCCTATACCTGTTCCCACTGCAAGGAACACAGCATCATTGCATCCCTGTGCATTGCCCTGCCATAATTCTCCCAGAATATAACATACCCTGTCACTGTCAATAGTAACGGGGATATTGCTTACAGCACCCTTTACTTCATTCATTAACGGATAATTCTCCCAGCCTGGAATATTGGGCGCCCATACATTGCCTGTATCAGTATGGCTGATCCCCGGAACAGAGATACCTATAGATCTTATATTATTCCCCTGCTGACTGGCAGTATGGATTAGCCTGGCTATCTGTTCCGTAATGAGCTTCCCGACATCGGAACCGCTGCGGTCTCCGAGGGGTACAGTCTCTTTGGTCAGGATCTTCCCCTCCATACTAAAAATTGCCGATGCCAGTTTTGTGCCTCCCAGGTCAATCCCTAATATACACATATTCAATTAGTAATTGGTTTTATTCATTTCCGGCCTCAGGCAATATGCCCTGAAAATGAAAGTTCTTATTTCAGATACTTCTTGATATTGTACAGCTTATTTAAAGCCTCAACAGGTGTCAGATTGTCTATATCCAGCTCCAGCAGTTCATCACGGATCTGTTTAAGTACGGGATCGTCAAGCTGGAAGATGCTCAGCTGTAATCCTTCCCTGTGGCCGGCGAGATCAGCAATTGGCTTTGCCAGCTCCTGCTTTTCATGGCTCTGCTCAAGCTCCTTAAGTATTTCATCAGCACGGTTCACAACGCTTCTCGGCATGCCGGCCATTTTTGCCACATGAATCCCGAAGCTGTGCTCGCTCCCTCCCCTCTTCAGCTTACGCAGGAAAATGACTTTATTATTAAGCTCCTTGATGGAAACATTATAGTTCTTAACTCTTGAAAATGAGTTTTCCATTTCATTAAGCTCGTGATAA
>CAZLCF010000128.1:0-8077 GCA_964557905.1 uncultured Rikenellaceae bacterium
TTTTTATTAAGAAGGGCGGAGAGATTAGGCTCTGCGAAACCCTGGCAACCAATCCGGAAAATGTCGGAGAACGGTGCCAAAACCTAATCCCGGAAAGCCGGGAGATGATAAAAATAAACACTGAAACCATGAATTCATTTCATTTGACCCGAAACAATCTTACGATGCAGCTCATGCCTATGGACATGCGCCGGTAAGGATCCTGATTTGGAAATAATCAACTTTCATTCTGTTGCCGGATCATTGCAATTACAGGATTATTATACCTGTCTGCTGGATAAATAATACAAATTAAGGAAAATCAAAATGAAAAAGAGAAAAATACACTTTGAGACATTACAGATACATGCAGGACATCACCCCGATAAGGAAACTCATTCCAGGGCAGTTCCTCTCTACCAGACATCTTCATATGTTTTTAAAAATGCAAAACATGCCGCCGACCTGTTCAACCTGTCAGAACCCGGCAATATATATACCCGGATACAAAATCCCACCACCGAAGTCTTTGAAAACAGGGTTGCAGCACTAGAAGGCGGTAAGGCTGCATTGGCTGTAGCATCAGGTCATGCCGCACAATTTATAGCTCTTTCAACAATCATAAGGAAAGGCGAAAACCTTATCAGCTCGCCATTTCTGTATGGCGGAACGCATAACCAGTTCAAGGTGACATTTACCGGATTTGGTATTCAAACCAGGTTTGCAAAAGATCTCGAGCCTCATTCCTTTGAAACGCTGATTGATAAAAAGACAAAGGCAATATATGTTGAGACGATCGGCAATCCCGGCTTCAATATCCCTGATTTTGATGCGCTTACAACATTGGCTGTAAAATACGGTATCCCCCTGGTTGTGGATAATACATTCGGCGCCTGTGGCTATTTGTGCCGTCCAATAGAATTTGGCGCCAATATTATTGTTGAATCTGCCACTAAATGGATTGGCGGGCATGGTACCAGCTTAGGTGGAGTTATTGTTGATGCCGGTAATTTCGACTGGAATAACGGCAATTTTTCAATTTTTACCGAGCCATCAGAAGGTTATCATGGATTGATTTTCGGTGAATTATTTTCACAGAAATCACATTCGGGCAATATTGCATTCATTGTAAAGGCCCGCGTGGAAGGGTTACGGGATCTCGGACCTGCTATAAGTCCTTTTAATTCTTTCCTTCTGCTTCAGGGACTTGAAACGCTTTCACTCAGAATGGAAAGGCATATCCAAAATACGCTTGCACTTGCAGAATGGCTTGAAGCCCAGCCATGTGTGGAAAAAGTAAATTATCCAGGACTCCCGGGCAATCCAAACCATAAGCTGGCACAAAAATACCTGCCAAAAGGTGCCGGTGGTGTTCTGAGTTTCGTTCTTAAAACTGAAAAATCAAGGGCAGCAAGGCTAGTGGAACATTTTGACCTTGTAAGTCATCTGGCAAATGTCGGGGATGCAAAGACTTTGATCATTCAGCCCTCCGTGACAACGCATTCCCAACTTACAAGCGAGGAACAGCTTGCAGCGGGTGTTGAACCAGGACTCTTCAGGGTTTCTGTTGGATTGGAGCATATTGATGACATCATTTACGATTTTGAACAGGCATTCAAACAGGTTATTTAATGAAGACACTGAAACATAATCAACCATTTAAGACTGAGACAGGAGCAATTCTGCCGTCTCTGGATATTGTTTATAATACCTGGGGGAAGCTTAATCGTGATGCAGATAATGTGATCTGGGTATGCCATGCTCTTACAGCCAATTCTGATGTTGAGGCGTGGTGGCCGGGAATGGTTGGTAATGGCCTTCTTTTTGATCCGGAAAAGCATTTCATCGTCTGTGCCAATGTTCTTGGATCATGTTATGGCACAACAGGCCCTGCATCAGTAAATCCGGAAACAGGAAAACCCTGGCTTCGAAGCTTCCCTCTTATCACAGTCAGGGACCTGGTTAATGTTCATGAGATACTCAGAAATCATCTGGGGATAAACAGGATACATACAATCATTGGTGCATCTATCGGCGGATATCAGGCTCTTGAGTATAGCATTATGTTCCCTGAACTGATTCAAAGGCTTATTCTTTTAGCATCAGGCCCAAGGCAAACTCCATGGGCATTGGCTTTCAGCGAATCGATGAGACTTGCCATGGAGGCCGATCATACCTTTACCTCAGGTGATCCGGACGGTGGCAAAAAAGGTCTCAAAGCTGCAAGATCAATTGCACTGATCAGTTACAGAACAATGATTGCTTATAATAAGACACAGCAGGAAGAAGATAATGAAAAGCTGACTTCTTTTAAAGCAGCTTCATACCAGGCATACCAGGGCGAAAAACTGGTAAAGAGATTCAATCCTTATTCTTACTGGTGCCTTACATGTCTGTCCGATACTCATAACATCGGCAGAGGAAGAGGAAGCATAATCAATGCACTTAAGAGTATTAAAGCAAAAGTCCTGTGCGTAGGAATAAAATCAGATCTTCTTTTCCCGACTGATGATCTGAAATTTATCACTGCAAATACCGAAAATGCAGATTATGTTGAAATAGATTCATTTTACGGACACGATGGCTTCCTGATCGAAACAGAAATTGTGACAAATGTCATCAGAAAATTCTGGAAACAAACTTCAAATTAAAAAAAATGACAAGAGAGAAATTAAGAATAGGAATGTTCGGATATGGCTGTGTAGGACAGGGATTGCATGATGTACTGAACAGCAGTAAAGGCTTTAAAGCTGACATTGTGAAAATTTGTGTTAAGGACAGGAAGAAGAAGAGAAGGATACCTATGTCAAATTTCACATTTGATAAGAATGATATCCTTAATGATCCATCGATCAATCTTGTTGTTGAACTTATTGATGATGCTGATGCAGCATTTAAGATAGTGACTACAGCAATGAAAAAAGGCAAGAATGTTGTTACGGCAAATAAAGTAATGGTGGCAAAGCACTTTAAGGAACTTGTTGATTTGCAGGGAAAATATAAAGTATCGCTATTATATGAAGCTTCAGCAGGTGCAAGCATTCCTATCATCAGGAACCTTGAAGAATATTATGATAATGAGCTGTTATACTCTTTGAGGGGCATTCTGAACGGAACAACTAATTATGTCCTCACCCTGATGCATAACCAGGGAATTGATTACAATGTTGCTCTGAATGAAGCCAGGGAGAAGGGATTTGCAGAGTCGGATCCCACGATTGATGTTGATGGATTGGATGCAAAATACAAGCTTTGCATAATAACCGGGCATGCATACGGTCTTTTTCTTGATCCCGGGGAGGTATTTCATTATGGTATTAGTAAAATTTCAAAATTTGATATCCAGTATGCAAAAGAAAAAGGATTCAAAATAAAACTTGTACCCTTTGTCGGTAAAACCAATGAAAATACTATAACGAGTTTTGTACTTCCCCGATTCATATCCTCAGATAAATACCTTTATAATGTTGATAATGAATATAATGGAGTAATCACTGAGGCTGCTTTTGCCGACAAGCAATTCTTTTCCGGTAAAGGGGCCGGCGGGCATGCGACAGGAAGTGCCGTGCTGTCTGATATTTCGGCCAACTCATATGGATACAGATATGAATATAAAAAATATCAGCAGGGAACCGTAACTGATTATACTCGTAATTTCCGGATTGAAATCTATTTAAGGTATAATAATGAAAAGGACAGGGATCTATTTGGATTTGAGGAAGTGTCGGAATACTTTAGCGGCAGATTATATAAATATGCTATCGGCATTGTAAATCTTCAGCGATTATACGCATTGAGGGAACAGCTTCCCAAAATGGATGTTTTTATTGTAAATACAGGAAGAAAGGGGATAAACTGAACCATGTACTCACCCCCCCCTCTCTGCTGACGCAAAGAGGGGGGGGTAACGAACAGAAAATCAATTAATTTCAAGGGGGTGAGTACATGAAATATAAGGAGATAAAAAAAGTTTAAAATGAACTCTAAACTCGAAAATATTATCCAACAACGGATCCTGATCCTTGATGGTGCAATGGGCACCATGATCCAGAAACACAGGCTTCAGGAGGCAGACTATCGCGGAGTGAAATTTAAAGATCACCCGAAACCTCAGAAGGGCAACAATGACCTTTTAACACTGACCAATCCTGAGATAATCTCAAATATTCATAAAGGTTATCTTGAAGCCGGAGCAGATATTATTACTACCAACACCTTTAATTCCAACAGTATATCCATGGCCGATTATGGCATGGCTGACCAGGTTTACAATATGAATTATCAGGCTGCCTGTCTTGCCAGGGAAGTAATTACCAGATACGAAAATTCAGCAGAACCTCAAGAACATTTCATTGCAGGGACCTTTGGTCCGACAAACCGTACTGCTTCAATGTCATCTGATGTTAATGATCCCGGAGCAAGGTCAGTAACCTTTGATGACCTTGTTGGCGCATATTCTGAGCAGGCCAGGGGGTTGATTGACGGAGGAGCCGATATTCTTCTCGTCGAAACAATTTTTGATGTCCTGAACAGTAAAGCTGCGCTTTTTGCAATTGAATCTGTTTTTGAAGAAAAAAATATCAGGCTCCCCGTTATGGTTTCTGTCACAATAACTGATGCCAGCGGAAGAACCCTTACAGGACAGACCCTGGAGGCATTTCTTATATCAGTCTCGCATTTTCCACTATTCAGCATCGGCCTTAATTGTGCACTTGGAGCAGAGCAGCTGAGGCCATTTGTTGAGGAATTATCGTCAAAATCAGGATTTTATGTATCTGTCCATCCTAATGCCGGACTTCCAAATCAGTTTGGTGAATATGAACAATCGGCTGAATTTATGGCTTCAGTGATTGAAGATTTCATGAAAGAGGGATGGGTAAATATCATAGGCGGATGTTGTGGAACAACACCTCAGCATATAATGAAAATTTCGGAGACTGCAAAAAAATATAAACCTGGAATCAAGCCGTTAATTACCAGATATACAAGGCTCAGCGGGCTGGAAGCATTGACCATAACCCCGGAAACTAATTTTGTTAATATCGGGGAAAGGACCAATGTTTCCGGATCCCGGAAATTTGCAAAGCTTATCCAGGAGGAGAAATATGGTGAAGCGCTCGCAATTGCCCGTAATCAGGTGGAAGGCGGAGCCCAGATAATTGATATTTGTATGGACGAGGCAATGCTTGATTCCGAAAAAGCTATGGTGAAATTCGTAAATCTTATCATGGCAGAACCGGATATAGCAAAGCTGCCATTGATGATTGATTCATCGCAATGGAATGTAATAGAATCGGCATTGAAATGCATCCAGGGTAAATCTGTTGTCAATTCAATAAGCCTTAAGGAGGGAGAAGAGGTATTCCTTCACCATGCCCGTCTTATAAGGAAATACGGCGCTGCAGCTGTGGTAATGCTGTTTGACGAAAAAGGCCAGGCAGATACATATGAACGCAGAATTGAAGTGGCAGAAAGATCATACCGGCTGCTGGTTGATAAGCTGGGATTTCCTCCGGAGGATCTGATATTCGATCCTAATGTGCTCGCAATTGCTACCGGGATTGAGGAACATAATAATTATGCAGTAAATTTTATCCGGACAACACAGTGGATAAAACAAAATCTCCCTTATGCCAAAGTTAGCGGAGGCATAAGCAATTTGTCATTTTCATTCCGGGGAACTGATAAAGTCCGTGAGGCAATGCATTCCGTGTTCCTGTTCCATGCCATAAAAGCAGGACTGGATATGGGTATAGTAAATCCAGGTATGTTGCAGGTTTACAGTGAAATACCTGAAGATCTCCTTGAGCTTACGGAAGATGTCGTTCTGAACCGGAGAAAAGATGGAACTGAAAGGCTGGTAAAATTTGCCGAAGGGCTGAAGAGTGAAGTAAAGAAAGAGGAAAAAAGTGATGCGTGGAGGTCTTTGCCCGTGGTTGACCGCATTAAACATTCTCTTATCAGAGGTCTTGATGAATTCATCGAACATGACGTTGAGGAGGCGCGATCTCTCTTTTCAAGATCCATTGAGCTGATTGAAGGTCCACTGATGGGCGGGATGAATGAAGTGGGTGACCTGTTCGGATCAGGAAAAATGTTTCTTCCGCAGGTTGTAAAAAGCGCCCGGGTCATGAAAAAAGCCGTTTCAAAGCTGGCACCATATATTGAAAAAGAAAGTGAAAATGAAGAGAAAAAAACAGCCGGAAAGATCCTGCTCGCTACAGTGAAGGGTGACGTACATGATATCGGAAAGAATATTGTCGGGGTTGTTCTTTCATGCAACAATTATGAAGTGATTGATCTGGGTGTAATGTCTCCTTCGGATAAAATCATTGACACAGCAATCAGTGAAAAAGTGGATATTATTGGACTCAGCGGATTAATTACACCTTCACTCGAGGAGATGGTACATGTCGCTTCCGAAATGGAGCGCAGAAAATTAACTCTGCCTCTCCTTGTAGGCGGGGCAACAACCTCTGAGATCCATGCTGCAGTAAAAATTTCACCAGTGTACTCACGACCTGTTATCCATGTAAAAGATGCTTCAAAAGCTGCAGGAGTAATTTCTGCACTTCTCCAGGCAGAAAACAGCCAGTACGTTTCTTCAATATCACGGAAGTATGGTAAGCTCAGGGAAGAACATAATTTAAGGCGTGAAGAAAGAAAACTGCTGACAATAAGTGAAGCCAGAGGGAACAGACTCATCACAGACTGGGATAAGATAGAGCTGATCAAACCATTTAAACCGGGACATCATGTTATCAATGAGCTTGATCTGAAAGAAATTATTAATTATATTGACTGGACATTCTTTTTCTTTGCATGGAAGCTGTCGGGAAAATATCCGGCTATTTTCAGTGATCCGGTAAAAGGCAGCGAGGCAAAGAAATTGTATGACGATGCGCGGTTTTATCTCAATGAAATAATAAGCCGGAAAATAATTACAGCAAAAGCCGTTTTCGGACTATATCCTGCCGTTTCGGATGGTGATGATGTTACGGTTTATTCGGATAAGAAACCGGGTGAGCCGAAAGCTGTTTTCAGATTCCTGAGAAACCAGGAACAGAAGGAAAAGGGTGTTCCTAATCTTTCTCTCGCCGATTTTATAGTTCCTGAATCCACAGGCAAGGTTGATAATCTGGGCGTTTTTGTTGTGTCCGCCCATATAAATGAAGAGGCGATCAGCAAATATAAGGATGATGATTATGCCGTCATTATGATACGGATACTGAGCGACCGGATTGCAGAAGCTTCAGCTGAGTGGCTGCACGAAAAAATACGCAAAGAATACTGGGGTTTTGCAAAGGATGAAAACCTGACCTTGGAAGAGATGCTGGCAGTAAAATACAGAGGTATCAGACCTGCTCCAGGCTATCCGGCATGTCCCGATCATACCGAAAAACGTGTTCTGTTTGATCTGCTTAATGCAGAAAAGATGATCGGTACAGGACTGACTGAGAATTTTGCTATGACTCCGCCTTCATCGGTAAGCGGTTATATTTTTTCACATCCTGCTTCATCCTATTTTAATGTCGGGAAGATCGGAACGGACCAGCTGAAAGATTATGCTTCAAGAAGAAACATGACAATTGATGAGGCTGCCAGATGGCTTGCCCCGAACTTATAATATATTGAAGATGAGTGTTATAGATAAAATAAAAAGAGCCGGAGGAACATTATTTACATTTGAATTGCTGCCTCCTCTCAAGGGACACAGCATTGAAAGAGTTTATGCAGCAATTGACAGACTGATCGAGTTTCAGCCTGCTTATATAAACTTCACAACTCATCGCAATGAGATAACCTACAAGGAGAGGACTGACGGACTTCTGGAGAAAAGGGTGACACGGCTCAGGCCAGGGACCATTGCCCTTGCGGCCGCAGTAAAGTATAAATATAATATTACTGTTGTTCCGCATATCCTGTGCGGTGGATTTACTAAGGAAGAGACTGAAAACGTGCTGATAGAAATGAATTTCCTTGGTATTGATGATGTCCTTGCTTTAAGGGGAGATCCGCAGAAAGGCAGCAGGATTTTTATCTCTGAAAAAGACGGGCATACCCATACTTTTGAGCTTGTGAGGCAAATAGTCAATAT
>CAZLCF010000129.1:0-8063 GCA_964557905.1 uncultured Rikenellaceae bacterium
CCCTGACATAGCTTTCCGACATGTTCAGGTATCCTCCGAAAGCATTTCTGTCAGTTCCCCAGGAGTTTTTGGTTTTATAATATTTGGTTCCGTTCTGATCTTTTACAACACCTGTGAGATGCATAAGATGATCATCGGTAGTTGTGAAGCTCTCATAACCTGTCTGACGGAGTTCCTGTGTTACATTAACCTCAGGACCCGGATTTACCGGTAATGCCGGAGCACCAGGTTGTCCCTGTCCCGGGACCCTTTCAAGACTGGTTCTGTCAGCGCCCTGACCTTTTTCTCCTGATGGGAGTGAGGGAAGAATGGCATATCCGTTAGTGTGAGAAAATCCGCTTTCACTTACATCTCCGTCCCAGTTTACAGTATATCCGTTACTGAAGGAGTAATCCATTATCTCAATAAGCTCATCCAGCGGAACATTGTAGAACTGAGCCATTGACCAGTTATCAGGCACCTCAAGAATGCCCCGCGTATAAAATGGGAAATGGGTAAATGATGTTATTTCAACATAATCATCTGGATTGATATTAAGGCTTGCGGCAAATGATTTTGAAGTATAGGTTACACCCTTATATGTGAATGATTCAGGGTATTCCCCAAGATATGTATCCAGCACAGCATTTACTATTTGATAATACTGTTTGCTTTCATTTTTACGTTTTACAGGCACACCAGCCACGGCGTTGATAAATTCCTGCAGTTCACTGTGGTTATGTAGAGGTGATCCGTAATTCAAACCCGGATAAACCTCGTCAGGGACGATTCCGTATTCCGTGAACACCCTCATCCAGTCGTGTGAAAGGCTGCCGGGACCAAGGTTGCCATTTCCCCTTCGCAGATAATTATCTTTTAACCTGTCCAGATAATTCTGTCTTACAATAAACATTTCTGAAAGATCATATTCTTCTTTGCCCATCCTTAGTAATTCAGACTCAATGAATGACGTCGTGGCAAAACACCAGCAGGTCTCTGTAGCAGACTGATTCTTTACTGAAGTAGCTTTCAGATCAAAAACAGGGGTGAATTTATAGCCATCCTCGGCTTTTGATTGCGGAAGAGCTGCATTTTTCTTCTGTGCACTTAAGGGCAGCATTACAAAGGCAATGAGAGCAGCTGTTAGCAAACGCATTTTCATAAAATATGGATTAGTTTTTTTAGAATATTTTATTAATGTCAATCTGTAAAAGTACAATAATTAATTGTTTTGAGTTCCTCACAGAAATTTTAAAGGCTATCTCAAAGTCGGGTAAAATGCACTTTCGATATGATCAATCTGGTGTGAATCCTCTTTCATTATTACGATAATGACATCAAAACGGCTCTCTTTATCAATGTTGTTCCACCTGATGTAGCTATCAGCTGCATAGATCATTGATTTCTGTTTTTCCCTGTTTATGGCTTTCACCGGGTGCTCATGGAAATCATCAGAACGTGTTTTAACTTCAACAAAAACTATGAAATCCATGTTTTCTGCAATGATGTCAATTTCAAGCTTCCCGGATTTCCAGTTCCGTTTCAGAATCTTATATCCTGCATCCTTCAGATGATTGACTGCTATGTCCTCTCCGGCCTGACCAAGATTATGTGACTCTGCCATTATATTTCTATCAGTTTGTTTCTGATCGCAAAAAGGATAAGACTTGCGGTATTTTTTGAGTTGGTCTTTCCAAGAAGGTTTGCCCTGTGTTTATCAACGGTTCTCTTACTTATGAATAATGTCTCTGCAATTTCCTGGTTTGACAGGCCTTCGCATATTTTAAAAAGCACTTCCTTTTCTCTTTTTGACAGGTTGGCTGATTTGCTTTCCTGTTCACGGTGTTTGATTTTCTGAATAACATGGTAAAGCAATTCCTGTGAAAAGTAGCTTCCTCCCTTTATCACTGTAAGAATAGCTTCCTTGACTTCAGAAATGTCGGAATCTTTAAGAAGGAATCCTTTTGCCCCGGCGTCGACCATTTTATAATAATACTCTTCCTCGCCATACATTGACAGAGCAATTATGTTAATGCCGGGATAAATTTTAAGGCCTTTCCTGGTTGCCTCGATCCCATCCATTTCCGGCATGTTTATATCCATCAGTGCAATATCGGCAGGGGTGGTTTTCAGCAATTTAAGGAACTCCTCTCCGTTGGAGGCTTCTCCTGTCACTTCAAATTCCGGGAAGGAATTCAGAAGTATCTTTAGTCCGTTCCTGAAAAGCTGATGATCATCTGCTATTATAATCCGTGTTTTTTCCATTTATGAACACTGATGAATTATGAGTTTTCGTCGATCACTTTAATCAATGCGGTTGTCCCTTTTCCCTTTGAGCTCTCAAGTATAAAAACCCCTTCAACCGATTTAACGCGCGTTTCGATGTTTGAAAGCCCCATACCCTTATTATCTTCCTTGTTGAGGCAGGAAGTGTCGAATCCGCGTCCATTGTCATAATACTGCAAGGTAACAAATTTTTCATGTTTATTAAGCTCAATCTCAATCCTGGAGGCTCCGGAATGACGAATGGAATTATTAATAAGCTCACATACGGCACGATAAATGACAACCTCCTTGTCATTCTCCAGGCGCTGGTTTTCCATATTTGATTTAAAATCTATTTCAACAACCCTGATCTGGCTGATCTTTGTAGTGAAAGCGCTTATGGCGCTGGTAAGTCCGAAATTGGACAGAACATGCGGACTCAGATTGTTGGAAACATCTTTTATGGTATTCAGTGCTTCAATCACAAGGTGGTTAGTATTGTTAAGGATATTAATTCCGGCAGGATCTTTAACTTTGTCGGTCAGTGTGGAAATTGACATTTTTACCGTTGAAAGAAGAGGACCGAGACCATCATGAAGATCCTTGGCGAATCTCCTCCTCTCATTTTCTTCAGTATTTATTATTGCATTCAAAACTCTTCTTTCTGTCCGGAGGCGGTCAATCTCAGCCTTTTTAAGAGAGTAGAATATCTCACGTATAAGAATCACCCCGACGATAATCATAAATGAGACTAGAACTCCGATCCATTCATCAATCATCTGCCAAGTATATGATGGTGTTCCGCGGAAATATTCAAAGAGCTGAATGATTTTCCGTACTGCCATGAAAGCAAACGACAATGAAAGGAGGATCCACGAAAGCCTGTATTTGGTCATTTTTATGAATCCGAGGGCAATTGAGGCTGCAATGATCTGCAGGACAATGGAGATAATGAGAGCGACTAATCTTACCATGTGACAATGCTTAATATCCTGCAAAATTAGCAGTAATTTTCAATAAGGCTCAATGGCGCAACGGCTTAATGGCTCAACGGTATTTTTCTCTCCCCCTCTTTACACTACCATTGCACCCTTGCGCCTTTGTGCCTTTGCGCCTTTTTTTCTTACCTTTGACAATCCTAGGAATAAAACATGAAGATAATTTATAATATTGGCATCGTGCTGTTTACAGGATTAGCCTGGCTGATTTCACCTTGTAATCATAAAGTCCGGCTATGGATTAATGGCCGCAAAAACTGGTTTGAATTATTAAAAAAGAAAATTAGCTCCGGGGAGAGATATGTTTGGATCCACTGTGCTTCATTGGGAGAATTTGAGCAGGGCATACCGGTGATAGAAGCCATTAAAAAGGGAAAGCCACACGTTAAAATTATCCTTACATTTTTCTCTCCCTCAGGATATGAAGTAAGGAAAAATTATCAGATGGCCGATATTATTTGTTATTTGCCATCCGACACTCCCGGCAATGCAGAAAAGTTCATCAACCTGGTTGATCCTGCCGTTGTTATATTTGTCAAATATGAATTCTGGTACAATTACCTGAGCATACTTGGTAAAAAGAAAATTCCGTTATATCTCATCTCGGGTATTTTCAGGAACGATCAGCATTTTTTTAAATGGTACGGGACGTTCTTCCGCAGGATGCTTAATAGATTTACCTGGTTCTTTGTCCAGGATCAGCAATCACTTGAACTGCTTGGCACAATAGGCCTTGAAAATGTCACTGTTGCAGGAGATACCAGGTTTGACAGGGTTGTGCAGATTGCAGGGACTGCAAGGGATATTCCCCAGCTGGAACGCTTCAGGGGAAATGAAAAGCTTTTCCTGGCCGGCAGCAGCTGGAAACAGGATGAAGAGATAATCTCAGGGTATATCAACAGATTCCCTGACAGGATGAAATGGGTTTTCGCGCCTCATGAAATTGACAGTGGCAGTATAGAACGACTGGTTAAGCTTCTCAAAATAAAATATGTAAAGTTTTCTGAGTTCACTGATGATGCTTCTGATGCAAGGGTACTGATAATTGATAACATCGGCATGCTGTCTTCAGCCTACCGCTATGCAAGTATTGCTGCAATAGGAGGAGGATTCGGGAAAGGAATACATAATATTCTTGAACCTGCATGCTGGAGTATTCCTGTTCTCTTTGGCCCCAATCATCAGAAATTTCGTGAAGCTGTTGAACTTATAAAGCTGGGAGGCGCTGATTCATTTAAAGATTATAACGGTTTTGAGAGAATTATTGACCAATGGCTGAAGGATGAGGTGAAGTATAAAAAAGCTGCCGAGGCTGCAGGAAAATATATAAGGGAAAACGCCGGAGCCACCGGTAAAATCATGCAGGGAATCGTGTGAAAAGATACTAACAGATTATGCTCATAATTTGTTAAAAACTAATCTTTTTTAAATTACCAGTGATCATATAAAGAGATGTAAATTGATGCTCCGGATTTTTTTTAGAACCAATTCCGGATTTATCAAGCAATCAATTTATTACGGTATAAGACTAAAAATAATTATTAAACCTTAATCCTAATTCTATGATGAAACAATTAAAACGCGCATTTGTGATGTTGTTGTTTATGTTTATCCCTGTCATGATTTTCGGACAGGGAGCAACAACATCCTCTATGAGCGGCAAGATTGCTGATGGCCAGGGAGAAGCCCTGGCGGGCGCAACTATTGTCGCAACACATGTATCTTCAGGAACCATGTACGGTGCAACAGCCAACAACCAGGGGTTGTTTACAATTCAGGGTATGAGGCCAGGGGGACCATACAAGGTGGAAGTATCCTTTATAGGATTCTCCAAAAAAACATTCACCGACATTAATCTTCTTCTCGGTGAGAATTTTGTTCTCAATACGGGGCTTACGCAGTCAAGCACAGAACTTAATGAAGTTGTCGTTGTAGGTACAAGGCCCAGTGCATTCAATACTGAAAAAATGGGTGCCAGCTCAAATATCAACAAGCAGGACATGGTTTTGATTCCCTCCATGAACCGTAGTCTTGGAGACTATACGAAGCTTTCACCTTATTCAACAGGAACCGGATCGTATGTGGGACGTGAAGCCTACAATACCAATGTTACGGTTGACGGTGCAAACTTCAATAATAATTTCGGTTTATCTGGAACAAACATGCCCGGTGTATCGGGAGAGCCCATTTCGATGGAATCAATTGAAGAGATACAGGTTGCTGTTGCTCCATTTGATGTTCGTCAATCAAACTTCACAGGTGCAGGGGTAAATGCCATCACAAAGAGCGGGACCAACCAGTTCAGGGGAACTGTATACGGTTATTATCGTGATCAGAGCTTTAACGGCAAAAAAATACGCGATACGGAACTCACGGTTTCAGAATCAGCAAAAAAAGCCTATGGATTCACCCTGGGAGGTCCGATTATCAAAAACAAGCTTTTCTTCTTTATGAGCGGGGAAAAAGAAAATACCCTGACTCCCGGAAATACACTGCTTGCACTGGATGCAGGACGGGATCCGGTAACAGACCTGAATGTCAGCACCAGGGTTTGGGCTGACAGCCTGCAGAGATTTTCACAATTGCTGAAAGACAATTTTAATTATGAAACCGGTCCTTATGAAAGCTGGGGCGGTGATAATGAAATGAATAACAAGATACTCCTCAAACTGGACTGGAACATCAGCAGGAATCATAAATTCACAATCAGGTATAATTTCTCGGAAAGTTCCAACGTATCCAGGCCAAGCAGCAGCGGTGATGCAAGACCTTCTATCTCAGGTGGGCGTCACAGCCGTACAGGGGGTATGTCTTTTGAAAATGCACAATATTTCAATTCCAACAAGCTGCATTCCATTACGGCTGAAATGAACAGCCGTTTTGGCGGGATATCCAACAAATTCCTTCTCGCCTATACACTTTACAAACAACCGCGTGCCAGCAACAGTTCAATTTTCCCGTTTATTGATATTATGAACGGAAACTCATCCAATGGCGATGTTACTATGTCGGCAGGATATGAATTGTTCTCATATAAAAACAGGGTAGATAATAATACCCTTATTCTCACAGACAATGTAACGTATCAGATTGATAAACACAACCTAACTTTCGGATTATCATATGAACATCAGTATTTTGCCAATAGTTATCTGCGCCAGGGATCTGCATATTACAGATTCAAGAACCTCACATCTTTCGAAAGATATTTAAATGGTGATGGTGTTGGTCTGCCGTTCAATGATAATTACCATCCAATTAATTTTGCTTACACATATCCTATTAACGGATTGACAGAACCTATTGCCGAGTTGTCATTCGGTCAGTTTTCGACATATATTCAGGATGAATACAGTGTGCTTGACAACCTTAAAGTGACCGGCGGTCTGCGTATCGATCTGCCAATGTATCTGGACGGAGCACTTGATAATCCGGCTCTTCAAGGTATAACATTCATGAATGGCGAGGGAGTTGATCTTTCAACATGGCCGGATGCAAAGATTCTCTGGTCTCCGCGTCTCGGATTCTCGTATGATGTGTTTAATGATAAGGTGCTCAAGATCCGTGGAGGTACCGGTATTTTTACCGGACGTATTCCTTTTGTATGGTTTACCAACCAGCCTACAAACAGCGGAATGATTCAGTACCAGCTTGTAATCAACTCAGTGGTTAGCGGTTCAGCCGCCAGTAGGGCACAGCTGGCAAGAATTCCTTTTGAGGCTGATGCTTCACAGCTGCTGAACGATGCTTCAATTGCAGATATATTCCCCCAGTCTAATGTCGCCGGAGGAAGAATAGCTGCCATAGCAAAAGATTTTGAACTACCTCAGGTATGGCGTACAAGCCTGGGTGTTGATTTCAAACTGCCGCTGGATATGATGCTGACCCTTGAAGGGGTTTATACAAAAGACGTAAATGCAATTCAATTTGAAAATATCAATTTACAACCCGCGGCAGGCACATATTTTGCCGGGGACCAGGAGCTACCTTGGTGGTCAAATAGTACTCCTGCCACCAGAAATCTTACACAGCCTTATACTGATGTTGTTATTATGCGTAATACAAACAAGGGACAGGGATATTCCATATCTGCACAGATTAATCTTCCGAGAATTTACGGATTCAGCGGAATGTTAGGCTATTCAAAGAGCTGGAATGAAGAGGTTACCGGAAAATCAGGATCAGATCCTTTCTCAGCATGGCAGTACAGGCAGATTACACGCGAACTTAATTCTGATGAACTGGGCTTATCTTATAATAATACACCCAACAGAGTTGTCGGTTCGCTGAGCTATACTATTGAATATGCGAAATATTTCGCCTCATCTCTGTCATTCTTCTATAATGGCTACCAGGGTGATGCATATTCCTATATTTATAACGGAGATGCAAACAGGGATGGAACTTCATCTCATGAACTAATGTATATTCCTGAAGATGCTTCTGATTTCGTATGGGCTTCTCAGGCTGATGCAGATGCATATTTTGCTTTTGCAGCACAAGATCCCTACCTGAACAAACATAAAGGGGAATTCATGCTGAGGAACGGAGCTTATACACCATGGCAGAGCCGTCTGGATATGCGTTTCATGCAGGAATTCAAGCTGAATGTCAAGGAGCAGGAAAATAAACTGCAATTTACTCTTGACATCGTTAATTTCATGAACCTGCTTAATTCAAGCTGGGGTCTTAACCAGAGTGTTGTAACCACTTCCCCACTAACAATAATAAATACGACTGCCCCAAATTATGGGAGAGATCTTGTAACAGGGAAACTAATGGTCAGCATGAGGCAGATTGGAGGAGCGTACGTAACAAAAT
>CAZLCF010000130.1:0-8043 GCA_964557905.1 uncultured Rikenellaceae bacterium
CAGTTTTCCGCTGAAGGTTGTTTTTCCTGATCCCTGAAGACCAGCAATCAGAATAATGGCAGGGCTGTATTTAATGTTAATTTCAGTTTTATCCCCTCCCATCAGTTCAGCAAGTTCATCATGAACTATTTTTATCATCATCTGGGAAGGATTTACTGATTTCAGTACCTCCTGACCCAGCGCCTTGGCTCTTACTGTATCAGTGAACTGTTTGGCTATCTTAAAGTTGACATCAGCATCCAGAAGAGCTCTGCGAACCTCCTTAAGTGTTTCGGCAATATTAATTTCCGAAATCCTCCCCTGTCCTTTCAGAATTTTGAAGGATCTTTCCAGCCGTTCGCTTAAGTTTTCAAACATACTATATTATGGTGTTAATTATATATTTACATCCTTTCGGGCATCTCAATGCCCAGCAGCCACATTCCTGAACTGAGCACCCTTCCGGTAACCTCCGACAGTGCCAGCCTCAGATTTCTGGTTGACTGATCTTCTTCTCCAAGAATTGAAAAATCGTGGTAGAATTGATTATATTCCTTCGCCAGCTCATAACAATAATTTGCCATGATTGCAGGACTGTTTCCGGTTGCGGCTTCAGATACCATTCTGGCAAAGTTGCGCAGGAGCTTTATCAGTATGATCTCTTTGGCTCCAACCATTGTTTCTGGCAACAGGTCAGGATCATATTTTATGTTCATCTGATCAGCCTTCCTGAACACAGATTTTATTCTGGCGTAGGTGTACTGGATAAAAGGTCCTGTGTTTCCGTTGAAATCAATCGATTCAGCAGGATTGAATGTCATATTCTTCTTCGGATCCACCTTGAGTATGAAATATTTCAAAGCTCCCAATCCAATTTTACGGAAGATTTCCTCCTTTTCCTCTTCATCGTAATCTGCCAGCTTCCCGAGTTCCAGGGATACTTCCCCTGCAGTGACTTTCATTTCACTTATCAGGTCATCAGCATCAACTATTGTACCTTCCCGCGATTTCATCCTGCCTTCCGGGAGCTCCACCATCCCGTAAGAAAAATGGATTATTCCGTCGGCCCACTTGTACCCTATTCTTTTAAGAACAGCCTTAAGCACCTGAAAATGATAATTCTGTTCATTACCGACAACATAAATGCATTTGTCAAAGCCGTAATCAGCCTGCCTCATAACAGCCGTACCTATATCCTGAGTGATATATACTGCCGTTCCGTCAGACCGTAACAAAAGCTTCTGGTCAAGATCTTCCGATGTTAGATCAATCCATATTGAGCTATCGTCTTTTCTGTAAAGAATGTCCCTCTCAAGTGCTGCAAAAACTATATCCCGGCCCGGCTGATAGGTTTCAGATTCATAATATATCTTATCAAAATCCACGCCCATTGCCCTGTACGTTTCATCAAAGCCTGCATACACCCATGAATTCATCATGGCCCAGAGATCCAATACCTCCTTGTCACCGGCTTCCCATTTAAGAAGCATTTCTCTGGCTTCCTTCATTGCCGGAGCAGAATTTCTTGCTTCGTCTTCCTCTAATCCCGTCTTAATAAGTTCCTCCACCTGAAGCTTATACTCTTTTTCAAACAGGACATAATATTTTCCAACGAGGTGATCTCCCTTTATTCCCGATGATTCAGGTGTTTCTCCATTTCCATATTTCTGCCACGCAAGCATCGACTTGCAGATATGTATTCCCCTGTCGTTAACAATATTTGTCTTTATAACCCTGTGACCGCAGGCAGAAAGTATCCGGTAAAGTGAAAAACCTATCAGGTTATTCCGGATATGTCCAAGATGGAGCGGTTTATTGGTATTTGGAGACGAGTATTCAATAAGAATTGTTTCCGGGCTGGGGACCACACATTTACCGAAAAGGTTTTTCTCTGAAATCATTTTGCGGAAATCGTCAATCCACCAGTCATCAGAGAACTCGAGATTAAGAAATCCTTTTATAACATTAAATCCTTTTATGGCCGGAAAAGTTGCTGAAAGGTGTTTTCCTATGGTTTCACCGGTCTTCTCAGGCGTATTTTTCGAAAAACGCATCAGAGGGAAAACAACCAGGGTAAAGTCACCTTTAAAGTCTTTTCTTGTTTCCTGTATCTGGATAAGCTCGTTACCGGCATCACCATTGTACAGGACCATTACAGCTTCTCTGATCTTTTCCTTAAGAATACTCTCCATTTGTTACTCAATTTTCAGGCTGCTAAGATAACATTTTAATAAATTGGCATATAACAAATCAGGTTCAAAACCAGAGTGTCATAAACTGAAAATAATCATGTGTTTATGCAAACAGCTGAAAATATTTGACAACCGGACATTTATTTTTGATGAAGATTTGATTAAGAATAATATTATTGTTAAAAAGTTATGCTAATTTTATGATGAAATTCATAACTAATTAAGAATTAACATAGTTTTATTGTGGCGGAGTTAAAAAATATTTACATTGAGTCTACAAATAAAACGCCCCAGATTGATCTTAATCATCTTACAGGAGAACTAATATTATCCGGAAGGTCAATTCCTGAAAATGCTGCCGATCTGTACGATCAAATCCTGAAATGGGTAACTCAATATTCACATGATCCTAGGCATACAACAAATCTGCGGCTTAATCTTGAATATTTCAATACAGCCTCATCCATATGGCTGGCAAAAATCGTAAAGGTCCTTTGCTCCATTAAAGAACCTGAAGCCACTTTAATAATTCATCTGTATTTCAATATCGAGGAATTCGACAGTATGGAGGTCGAGGACCTAAAGGATGCTTTAAGTCCCATCATTGATATGATTGGTGTCCCTTCCGTAAGCCTGGGTATAAAAATCTACGGTACGGATGAACACGGTGAAATCTTGAAAGAGTCAATGGTTCTCATTTAATCCATTAGTTAAACTCATCCCTTATACATCTTTTTCTCATTTTTTTGGCATAACTTTAATACGCCATTTTACATTATTATCATGCGCAGAGTATTAATAGTATTGTTATCAATCATCAGTGTTATGGAAATTTATTCGCAGAATAAATCAACTGACAGACAGCCGGTTGCAGCAGGCAGTTTTTATGAGGCCAATAAGGAAATTCTTACAAGAAATATTGTAAGTCTTTTCGCCGAATGCAAAAAATCTCCCGGGACATGGAAGGTAAGGGCAATTATCAGCCCTCATGCAGGCTATGTCTTCTCAGGCAAAATTGCAGCCTCGGCCTTGTCGACAATACCGAAGAATGCTGAGATAAGTAATATCTTTCTGATCGGCTCCAGTCATGTTATGGCCTTCGATGGAGCATCTGTTTACAATACCGGAGATTTCATAACTCCCCTGGGAAAGGCAATAGTCAACAGGGAGGTTGCAAATAAACTCAAAAGTGAAAACAGAGTTTTTGATTTTCCTGTCACGGCACATCTGCAGGAACACAGCCTTGAAGTTCAGATTCCGCTGTTACAATATTATTTTGCCAAAACACCAAAGATCGTTCCCATTATAATCGGAACAAACAATGCAAACACCATAAAGCTGATAGCCGAAGCGCTTAAGCCATATTTCACCCCGGAAAATCTCTTTCTGATAAGCAGTGATTTTTCACATTATCCTTCGTATAAGGATGCTGTTTATGTTGATGACCAGACTGCTTCCGGTATTATTTCAGGTGATCCGAAGGTTTTCCTTACGGCCCTTAAGAACAATTCTGCTAGGAATATTTCAGGATTAGCGACAAGCATGTGCGGCTGGGCTTCAGGACTTACGCTTATGTATCTCGCTGAAAGCGATAAAAATCTCGAATACAAGCATATTGATTACTGCAATTCGGGCGACACACCGTACGGAGATAAAGACAGGGTTGTGGGGTATCATGCCATTGCCCTGATCGAGAAAAACCAGAACATGAAAGATGAACAGGAATCATCAATGGGGCTTTCATTTACCAAATCGGAAAAAGACCAGCTTTTCTCCATAGCAAGAAACAGCATCAGGACAATGTTATATGAGAAAAAACAGTATGTAATTGATGAAAAAAAGGTTCCTGAGGTTCTGAAAAAACAGTTGGGTGCATTTGTGACTTTGAAAATTGACGGCAATCTGAGAGGTTGTATAGGAAGATTCCTTTCGTCTGATCCGCTTTATGAAGTTGTAAAAGCCTCCGCATTGTCATCAGCATTTGAAGATACCCGCTTCTATCCTCTGACAAAGGACGAATATGAGAAAGTTGAAATGGAAATAACCGTCCTGGGTCCGATGAAAAAAATCAACAATATAAGTGAGATAGTCTTAGGGAAACACGGAATTTACATTAAAAAGGACTTCAGATCAGGTACCATGCTGCCACGGGTTGCTACTGAGAATGGATGGACAGTTGAACAGTTCCTTGGCTATACCTCCAGGGACAAGGCAGGACTTGGATGGGATGGCTGGAAAAATGCCGAGATATTCATCTATGAGGGTATAGTGCTTGAAGAAAACAAAAAGTAATTATGTATCATGTCATAGGAACAGGCATAACTGTTTCTGTTCTGTATTTAATAAGCTTCATTTTTTACCGGACAGGTCTCTATTCTCTTGCCTGGCACAGGAGACTCTGGAATTCCATCCTTGCTATCACTTTTATTGTCACAGCACTGGCTGGCCTGTTTATGGCACTCCAGATAAATTTCAAATGGAACATACCGGAAATAAAATCAATATTGAAATGGCATGTTGAAACAGGAGCCGGTATGGCAATAACCGGCATATTTCACTTTATCTGGCATTTATCGTATTTCAGCAAAATATTTTCCAGAACTGAAGTGCCTTCAGAGTTTCCGGCCTTCAAAAAAATGAGTTCTTCTGATATCAGCATCAATCTGTTTCTCATCGGATTTACAAGCATGTCCGTTCAGATCTTGCTGATCAGGGAGGTAATGAATATCTCCGGCGGTTATGAACTGATAACAGGGATATTTCTAGGATCATGGCTTATTGCATCAGGAATAGGAGCTGCAGCGGCGGGAAGATCTGCGTTGAATGATATCCGCAGGATCAACCTGATGTTTTCATTAAGTCCATTGTTTTCACTGGCATTACTTATCCTGTTATCCAGGCTCTTCCTGCAAACCGGAGAAACTCCCTCATTCCTGGTAAGTATGGTATTCACATTCCTGGTTCTGGTTCCATTTTGTATGGTATCAGGATTCAGCTTTGTTAAGCTGATTGCCGCTGCAAAAACAGAAAATGATTTCATTCCGGGCAAATCCTTTTCGATTGAAACCATAGGGGGGATTGTGGCCGGTATATCCTTGCCGGTTCTGACTGCCGGCTTGCTTAATACATATGAGCTGCTGCTGACAATCATTCTGCTGTCGCTTGCATATACGCTTCTGACCTGCTTTACTAAGGGAAGAAATATGAAAATCCTTATTAAAGCACTTGCTGCAGTTCTGGCATCTGTCATCATTTTATCTGATCCTGATATTCTTTTCAGGCATCTTCTTTTACCGGGTATCAAAGTCACAGAAACAAAGGATACTCCATACGGCAACATAACGTATGGGGAGTACTCGGGTGAAAAGAGCATTTATTACAATCAAAGACTGCTTGCTTATACTGATGATGTAGCTGAAAGAGAGGAAAATATCCATTATGCATTGCTTCAGAAGGAAAATCCCGAAAAAGTCCTTCTTATTTCAGGTTCTTTGAAATCGCATCTGCCCGAGATACTTAAATATCCGGTTAAGAAGGTATTTTATATTGAAAGGGATCCTGAACTTATTAAATCCGGATCAGAACAGGCTGATCCGGGAAATGCAGAGCTGATTATCGAAAATAAGGATGCATTCAGGTACCTGAAAAAAAAGGGAGATAAGTTTGATGCTGTATTGCTTCTTTTGCCTCCTCCTTCCACTCTCTCCCTTAACAGGTATTATACAGTTGAATTCTTTGATGATGTCAGGAAGAAGCTTACTCCCGGGGGCGTTTTCATGTGCTCTCCCGGAATCTGGGATAATTATCCGAACAAAGAGTCAGTAAATTTCTACTCATCAATTTATAACAGCCTGACAGCAGTATTCAGATATGTAAAGCCTGTAGCCGGGAATAAACTCTATTTCATTGCATCAGACGCTGAATTATCCGTTTCAATCTGCAAACTTACAGAGGAGAGAAATATTAACAACACCTATGTCTGTTCCGATTTCCTTGCTGACGACCTGATTGAAAATAAATCAGCAGAGGTTATATCACTTCTTGACCAGCGGGTAAGAAAGAACAGCTTAGTGTTTCCGACAGCAAGTTTTCATTTCCAGTCATATAATCTCAGCAAAGATCTGAACGAAAAGATACCCGCAATAATTTTGATGATAGTGGCTTTCGCTTTACCGGGTGTGTCCGTGCGCAGGAGAAATCTGTTAATGTATTACAGCGCCTCCGCACTTGCAGGATTTGAAATAATCATATTGCTTTCTCTTCAGCTTACCGTGGGGAACATGTATCAGTTCACAGGCATTATACTAGCCGCACTTATGGCAGGACTGGCTGCCGGAGCAGGAACAAACCTTAAATTCCTGAATTCTGTACAACTTAAGACCAAAGCCCTCTTTCTGATCGCTTATTATGCCGTTATTGCTCTAGGTACAAATTTTCTTCTGTCAGTTAACAGCATTCCTGCAGCAATACTTATTATTATATTATCATCCTTGCTGCCGTCATTTATAACAGGTCATATTTTCCGTGAACTAACCATCACGGATAATAATGGATCCGTATCTGCCGTGACCTATAGTGCTGATCTTGCAGGATCAGCTTTCGGATTCATTCTCATTTCCGGAGTGGCAATACCTTTAATCGGACTGAAAGCTTCAATATTTTTATTATCAGGTCTGATTTTTGCAGGGATTCTTCTTGGAACAAACAGGAACAAATAGTAGTTTTATTTTTTGCTTCATTCAAAACATGAGAGAAAAAACTTTTGATAACAGTAAACGGGATTTCGTGAAAAAATGCCTTGCATTTTCGGCTGGTATTGTTACATTACCATGTTCGGCTGTTATGGATGGTATCATACCTGAGGAGCAGGAGTTGTACAGGAAGATAGCCATGTTCCAGGAAGAAACACCAAGAGGTATAATGTGCAGGATCTGTCCCAATGAATGTGTCCTTAAGGAAGGTGAGGTCAGCACTTGCAGAAACAGGATAGTCCGGAACTCGAAGCTATATACTATGGCATATGGCAATCCATGCTCTGCAAATGTTGATCCCATTGAAAAGAAGCCCCTGTATCATTTTTTCCCGGGATCAAGGGCATATTCAATAGCCACGGCTGGGTGCAACCTTGCATGCCTTAACTGCCAGAACTGGACTATTTCACAGACCAGTCCTGACAAAACAAGAAATTATGACCTGATGCCGGAAAAAGTTGTGGAGGAGAGTATCAGAAATAAATGCCGGTCGATTGCTTATACTTACTCTGAACCGGTTACTTTTTATGAATATGCATATGAAACTGCCGTCCTGGCAAAAAAATCCGGGGTAAAAAACGTCTTCAAATCAAATGGTTATGTTAATCCTGAACCGTTAAAAAAGCTGTGCACTGTACTTGATGCAGCCAATATTGATCTGAAATCGTTCAACGACAGCACTTATCTTAAGCTTACCGGCGGCAAGCTGCAACCAGTACTTGACACCCTGAAAATATATAAGGACATGGGGGTCTGGCTTGAGATCACCAACCTGATAGTTCCAACTTGGAGCGATAATACTGAAGAGATAGGAAGAATGTGCAAATGGCTCAGCGAGAATGGATTCAAGGAGACTCCTCTTCATTTCAGCAGGTTCTATCCTACCTATAAGCTTGAGCAATTGCCTCCGACTCCTGTTGAGCTGCTCCGGAATGCATCAAAAATTGCTTCCGGGGAAGGATTAAAATATATCTATATCGGCAATGTACCGGGAAATGAAATGGCTGATACAAAATGTCCTTCCTGTGGTGCAACAGCTGTGGCACGACAGGGTTACCGGATTACGGCAAATAATATTTCCGGAGGAAAATGCAATAATTGCAAGAATGTTATTGATGGTA
>CAZLCF010000131.1:0-8037 GCA_964557905.1 uncultured Rikenellaceae bacterium
AAAAAGGCAGAATGAAGATTATATGCATTACCCGGATAAAAATTCATGTACGACAACCGGATATAACCGTCTCCTTCGCTTCCTGTCACGGCAGGATTACCTATCATTGCCATCTGATAACCAGGGCCGTAACCGGTCCCCTGCCCTGCTGCTTTCGATGGAATGACCAGGAGTATTATCAGCAATAACCGGAGATGTTTTGCCATAATTAAAGATACTGCAATATCAACGTAATGATGACGTTATTATTTCAAAATACGTTAACAAACATAAAGCACATTCATATCTTTGTCCATTAATAATGACAAGAATATTCATTATAATATCATTCTTCATTCTTTCCATGCAATATCACCTTGGTGCACAGCCGGCCAAGGACAGTTACTCATCATCTTCTGTCCTGTCTTCAGGAATATGGTTCAAAATGGCACTGCTGAGGGACGGTATCTACAGGATCGATTATTCAAAGCTGAAACAGCTTGGGATTGCTGAACCTGCCAAAACCAGGATATATGCAAACAACTACGGACAACTGTCATATTATAATGATGATCCAAAACCTGATGATCTGACAGAGATCGCTTTATATACTGAGACAGGAGCTGACGGAATATTCAATGAAGGTGATTACCTCCTGTTTTATGGTCAGGGAACCGGAAGATGGAATTACGATACAACTGCCGGAGATTTTAATTTCACCAGGCATAATTATTCCGACACAGCATTCTATTTCATCACCTCAGGAACTATCCCCGGAAAGAGGATAGTAAATTCCGACGAACCAACCGGATCCCCTGACTATTTCTCTTCAGCATCCGATGCTCTGTTTTTCTATGAACAGGAAAACGAAAACCTGATCAAATCAGGCAGGGAGTGGTATCAGCAGGTATCAGCCATTACCGGAACTGTCATAAATCCTGAATTCGCTGACCTCGTTGCCGGTGAAAAAATCAAGATAAGGATCAGGGTGCTTGCCAGAGCTCCAGTTTCGACCATTTTCAGGTTCTATGAAGGGACAACACTCCAAAAAAATATCCAGGTACAGGCAGTGAATTTGTATGCCTATACCGGAACCTATGCCCAGATTACTGATTCGTCCAGTGTAATAACACCATTGTCATCATCTCCGAAATTTGAGATCAGGTTCTTCAACAATGGTGAAACAGGCGCCAGCGGATGGCTTGATTTTGTCAAGCTGGAAGGGAGAAAGCAAAATCGCTTTAACGGGCAAACCTCATATTTCACAGATTCAAGATCACTAGGTCCGGGTAGAATAACAGAGTTTACTATTAAAAGCCCGACAAGCAATCCCACTATCTGGGACATTACCGAACCTGTGAATCCAAAAAGAGTCAATTCTTCAAAAAGCGGAGAGAACATCACATTCAAAGATTCGACTGATATATTAAAATCGTATGTTTCATTTACCGAATCAAACCATATTACACCAATAATAAAATCAGGGGCTCTTCCGAACCAGGATCTCCATGGTTCAGATCCTGCGGATATGATAATAGTGACTCATCCTTTATTCAGAAAATATGCTGAAGAACTTGCTGCCTTGCATCTCTCCAACAGCGGTCTCACTTCTCAGGTGGTAACACCTGAAGAAATATATAATGAGTTTTCAGGCGGCGTCCCTGATATTGCGGCATTAAGGAATTTTATCCGCATGAAATACTTTAAACAGTCCGGAACCGGGCATCCTCTAAGATATCTTCTGCTTTTCGGTGATGGCTCCTACGAAAATAAAACCCTTCCGCCAAGAAATCCCAATTACATTCCCACTTACCAGTCGCAGAATTCAAATATAATCGTATCGTCATTCACATCAGATGATTTTTATGGTTTGCTGGAGGACGGCGAAGGCGAGGCCCAGGGAACGGAAGATATCGGCATCGGACGGCTACCGGTTTCAGATACGGTTCAGGCCCGGGTATTAGTCTCCAAAATTACTAGTTATCTCGGCCCTGCAAATCAGGGTGACTGGAAAAACATTATCTGTATTACAGCTGATGATGAAGACGGAAATACTCATATGTCTGATGCAGAAGGACTGTCATCACTCCTGAGAGACAGCGTTCAGTCATTTAATGTTGATAAGATCTATCTCGATGCCTTTAAACAGGTTACATCGGTGAACGGACAGTCTTATCCTGATGTGGTCAAAGCTATAAATAACCGTATTAATTCAGGATGCCTCATTTTCAATTATGTCGGGCATGGAAGTGAGAATGGTCTTGCCCATGAAAGAGTGGTAAAAACTGAAGATATAAACTCCTGGAAAAACGGGGCTAAACTTCCGCTGTTTATTACAGCCACATGCGAATTCAGCAGATTCGATGACATGGAAAAAAACATAATTACAGGGGAAATGACCGGAAGAACTTCAGCAGGCGAAATGGTGCTGCTGAATGAGAATGGAGGAGGGATAGCTTTAATGTCTACTACCCGCGTTGTTTACTCAGCACCTAATTATTCCCTCAACAAGAACATATACAATTATGCTTTTGACCGTGATTCCTCAGGCAATGCCCTCCGGTTAGGAGACATTATCAAACTGGCAAAAAACAGTTCGGGAAGCGGTGCAAATAAAAGGAACTTTTCCCTTCTCGGCGACCCTGCCGTAATACTGGCTTATCCATGGCATGGACAAGTAGTGACAGATTCCATCAATCATGTCAGCATTACCGGCAGCAGTGACAGCCTGAAGGCATTATCACAGGTAACGATATCAGGTCATATTGAAAATGTTTCCGGTATGACCCTTAATGATTTCAACGGGATAGTCTCTCCCCTTGTGTATGATAAGGTATCATCCATAAAGACGCTGGCAAACGACGGCGGACAATCGATGAAATTTGATCTCCGGAATAATATCCTTTTCAGCGGTAAGACAACAGCAAACAACGGACATTTCAGCTTTATATTCATAGTGCCGAGAGATATAGACTATTCGTATGGCTCAGGGAAGATAAGCTATTATGCAAACGATTCATCCCGGGATATGAATGGCAGCTTTTCTGATATAGTTGTCGGAGGATTCGCTGAAAAGACTGTTATTGATACTGTTGGTCCCGATATCACCCTGTTCATGAATGACACTCTTTTCAGGAACGGCGGAATAACGGATAATAATCCCCGCATGCTTGCAATTATAGAGGACAGGGGGGGAATTAATACTACCGGCTCAGGGATCGGGCACGATCTGACAGCATATCTCGATAATGACAGAAACAAATCGTTTGTTCTGAATAATTATTTTGAAAATGACTTCGATAACTATATGAGGGGAAAAATCGTATATGATCTTTCCGATCTGGCTGAAGGAAGCCATTCTCTCACCATGAAAGCATGGGATAATTACAACAATTCTTCTGAAAATTCCATCATGTTTCTTGTAGAAACTGATGGAAAATTCATTCTGAAAAACCTGCTTAACTATCCAAATCCGATAGTGAATGAAACAAAGATAAGCGTTGAGCATAACAGGCCGGATGAGCAATTCGAAGTCACTATCAGTATTTTTGATATGAGCGGGAGAATCATAAGGATCATAAAGACAACAATGTACTCCACAGGGTATCAGCTCGCCCCTGTTTTATGGGATGGCAACAGTGAATCAGGGCAAAGAGCCGGAAGAGGTATCTATCCATATCGTGTATCGGTTAGAACAGGCAGTGGTGAATCAGCAGCAGGCTCGGGAAGGATGATCATTTTATGACTATTACACAATAAGACAGGTAAAAAAATGTTTTATATTTGCATTTTCGCAGAATCATAATGAAAAACAGGACAATAATAGTATTATTATTCTCAGCAGCCTTTTCAGTTGGCTCGTGGCTTTACGGCCAGGATAGCAGTGGAGAACTTAATGCCATACAGACAGTAGTTCCGTTTCTTACCATTGCTCCTGATTCAAGGGCAGGCGCTATGGGCGACGCAGGGGTGGCTACCTCACCTGATATTTACAGCATGCACTGGAACCCTGCAAAGTTTGCATTTATAGATGGCAAGGGAGGTGTCGGTATCTCTTATTCTCCATGGCTGAGAAATCTTGTTCCCGATATCAATATTGCCTATTTATCAGGATATTACAGAATCGATAAAAAACAGGTTATCAACGGAAGCTTAATCTATTCATCCCTGGGCGATGTTCCTTTCACTGATGATTTCGGTAATCCGGAAAGGACCTTTAAACCTAATGAATGGTCTTTCGATTTGGGGTATTCAAGGATATTCTCGGAAAATTTCGCGGGAGGTATTGCATTCAGGTTTATCTATTCCAACCTTACCGGAGGCTTCCCGTCGGGAGAGGCTGCTACAAAACCAGGAACCTCTGTTGCTGCCGACATTTCTGCATATTACCAGAAGAACTTGAACCTGTTCAGTAAGGATGCACTGCTTTCGTTCGGAGGAAATATATCAAATATCGGATCAAAGATGAGCTATTCCGAATCCCAGACATCCGATTTTATTCCTATTAACATGCGCCTTGGAACAGCATGCAGTGTTAATCTTGATGCATATAACAAGATCACTCTGACTTTTGATATAAATAAGCTGCTTGTTCCGACTCCTCCTTTTTACAGTATTGCAAATCCTGATAGCATCATCGCAGGGAAAGATCCGAATGTTGCAGTTCCTGTTGCCATCTTCCAGTCTTTCTTTGATGCACCAGGCGGTTTCAAGGAAGAGCTTCATGAATTAACATACTCATACGGAGCAGAGTACTGGTACAATGATCAGTTTGCAATAAGAGCCGGGTATTTCCACGAGAATGAGACTAAGGGCAACCGTAAATATTTTACAGCCGGAGCCGGATTCAGGCTTAGCGGCTTTACTATTGATTTCTCTTATCTGATGCCGCTGGTTCAGAACCATCCGCTTGCCCGTACATTGCGCTTCTCTCTCTCATTTGACATCAGTGCTTTAAGGAACGCAACCAAATCGCGCACATGAATCCCAGAATAGGTCAGGGTATTGACTTTCACAGGCTTGAAAAAGGTTTGAAATTATGGCTTGGAGGTATTTTTATCCCTTCAGAAAAAGGCTGCATTGCCCATTCCGACGGAGATGTCCTTCTTCATGCTATATGTGATGCACTCCTTGGTGCTGCAGGACTGCCTGACATTGGCAGCCATTTTCCTGATTCTGATCCGGAATTTAAAAATATCCGTAGCACAATATTACTGGAAAGGACATATAATATTATACGTAAAAAAGGATATAAAGTTTCAAATATCGACTGCACAGTCTGCCTTGAAAAGCCAAAAATAGCACCTTATATTCCGGAAATGAGATCAATCATCTCTGGAATACTTGAAACTTCACCGGATAATATTTCAGTTAAGGCTACAACCACTGAAAAGCTTGGTTTTACAGGCAGGGAAGAAGGAATCGTGGCTTTAGCGGTGGTTCTGTTAGAAAAAATTTAACCTTGGGGGTCAATCACTTCATCAATTATCTTATCATCAGCAATATACGGCACTGTGATCTTTAGCCCGGGAGTTCTTTTCATTTCTCTTTCAAGAGTAAACAGAGCCCCTTTGCTTCGGGCCCAGCTCCTCCGGGCAATACCATTATTAACATCCCAGTGAAGCATCATTTTAAGTTTTTCCGCGGTTTCATTTGTACCATCCAGCACCATTCCGAAACCGCCGTTAATGACTTCTCCCCATCCAACTCCACCGCCATTATGCAGTGATACCCATGTCGCTCCGCGGAATGAATCCCCTATTACATTATGCACTGCCATGTCGGCGGTATATTTTGATCCGTCATAAATATTTGATGTTTCCCTGAACGGAGAATCGGTGCCTGATACATCATGGTGATCCCTTCCGATAACTACCGGGGCTGAGATCTTCCCTTTTGCAACAGCCTTGTTGAAAGCTTCAGCAATTGCTATCCTGCCTTCAGCATCAGCATAAAGGATCCTTGCCTGGGAACCGACCACCAGTCTGTTTTTTTCTGCCTCCCTTATCCAGTGGACATTATCAGCCATCTGCTGCCTGATCTGATCCGGAGAATCCTTCATAATATGCTCAAGCGTTTCTATAGCAATTACATCAGTTACTGCAAGGTCTGCAGGATCATTTGAGCAGCAGACCCACCTGAACGGTCCGAAGCCGTAATCAAAACAAACAGGCCCCATAATATCCTGTACATAAGAAGGATATCTGAATTCCCCGTCAGGCTTGACAATATCTGCTCCTGCTCTTGATGCTTCAAGCATGAAAGCATTTCCATAATCAAAAAAATAAGTGCCCTTTTTAGTATGCCTGTTAATTGCTTCAACCTGCCGTACAAGAGATTTCTTTACCAGGGCTTTGAAATTATCCGGATCAGCCGAGATCATCCTGTTAGCCTCTTCAAAACCAATTCCTGCAGGATAATATCCTCCGGCCCAGGGATTATGTAACGATGTCTGGTCAGATCCAAGGTCCACCATAATATTCTCGTCTGCAAATTTTTCCCATACATCCACAATATTCCCCAGGAAACCGAGTGAAACAACCTCCTGTTTCTCCCTGGCCGATGTTACCCTTGCTATAAGTTTATTAATATCGGTTATCACCTCATCCACCCAGCCCTGGGAATGACGGGTATGGATAGCCCTTGGATTTACTTCAGCAATAACAGAAATAATTCCGGCAATGGAAGCGGCTTTAGGCTGAGCTCCTGACATTCCGCCAAGACCTGAGGATACATAAAGCTTACCTCTCGGATTTTTTCCGGCTTTGTTTACTATCCTGCTAGCATTGAGAAGTGTAATAGTCGTCCCATGAACTATACCCTGAGGCCCGATATACATATATGAACCAGCGGTCATCTGACCATATTGTGAAACACCCAGTGCATTGAACTTCTCCCAGTGATCCTGAGAAGAATAGTTAGGTATAACCATTCCATTTGTAACCACCAATCTTGGGGCATCTTTATGAGAAGGGAAGAGCCCGAGAGGATGACCGGAATACACAACAAGTGTCTGATCGTCAGTCATTTCTGAAAGATACTTCATTGTGAGCCGGTATTGTGCCCAGTTCTGAAAAACAGCTCCGTTCCCCCCATAGGTTATCAGTTCATGAGGGTGCTGGGCTACGGAAAGATCGAGATTATTTGAGATCATCAGCATTATGGCAGCTGCACTTCGTGACCTGTATGGGAATTCATCAATATGACGTGCCTTTATCTCATATTCTGGCCGGAACCGGTACATATATATCCTTCCGAATTGTTTAAGCTCATCAGCAAATTCTTTTGCCAGAACAGCATGAAATGTTTTGGGAAAGTATCTCAGGGCATTTTTCAGTGCCAGTTTTTTTTCATCCCGGGTCAGGATATCTTTTCTTCTCGGTGCATGATTAATGGTGTTGTCATAAGGTTTCACCGGAGGCAAGCTGGATGGTATTCCCCGGGAGATATGATTCTTGAAATTTATTGTGTCCATAAGTTTTGTCGATATTTCAATGTAAAGTTAAAAACAAAAAAGCCGGTCTGTCACACCGGCTTTAAATCTTTTTTCCACTCGTCAGATTTTCCCTTCCTTTATTATTTCATCATCCACAAGAATGCGTCCGCAATATTCACAAACGATTATCTTTTTCCTTGATTTTATATCCAGCTGTCTCTGAGGTGGTATCTGGTTGAAACAGCCTCCGCAGGCATCTCTCTCAACCGGCACAACAGCCAGCCCGTTTCTTGCATTTGAGCGGATACGCTTGTAAGCCGTAAGCAACCTTTCTTCAATAATACCCTGCACTTTATCAAGTTTCTTATAAAGCCCCTCTTCCTCCTTCTGAGTGTCTGCAATAATCGCATCAAGCTCCGATTTCTTATTTTCAAGATCAGAAGTTCTTTCACTAAGAGTTCCTTCAGATTCTGCTATGACCACTTTCTTCTCTTCAATCTGGACATGGAACTCCTTTATCTTTTTATTAAAAAGCTCAATTTCAAGTTTCTGATATTCTATTTCCTTTGAAAGAGAATCGAACTCCCTGTTGTTACGGACATTCTTCTGCTGTTCCTCGTATT
>CAZLCF010000132.1:0-8017 GCA_964557905.1 uncultured Rikenellaceae bacterium
ATTCGCTGTCGTCAATATATTCCGGGAGATGCATGGCATCGGGATAACCCTGCTGCGATCCGATGAATTCTGTAAGCTCTTCAATTTCGGGTGTGTCAATAAAAGCACACTGTACTCTTACAGGCTCGGCACCTGAAGATATGAGCATATCACCATTTCCTACAAGCCTGTCAGCTCCGGTCAAATCAAGGATCGTGCGGGAATCGATGGATGAGAACACACGGAAAGCGATTCGCGTTGGGAAGTTGGCTTTGATGAATCCTGTGATAATATTTGTGGTTGGCCGCTGAGTAGAGATAATAAGATGAATCCCGATTGCTCTTGCGACCTGTGCAAGTCTGCCAATCGGCCCCTCAATTTCTCTTCCTGCTGTCATGATAAGGTCTGCAAACTCATCAATTATCAGCACAATATATGGCAGATATTTATGTCCTTTTTCAGGATTCAGCTTGCGTGATATGAATTTCTCATTGTACTCCTTGATATTACGTGCCTGGGCTCCCTTAAGAAGCTCAAGCCGGTTATCCATTTCGATACATAATGAATAAAGAGTATTTATGACTTTCCGGGTATCCGTAATTATTGCATCCTCTTCTCCCGGAAGTTTTGCCAGAAAATGACGTTCTATCTTCGCATAAAGCGGTAATTCCACTCTTTTAGGGTCGATCAGAACGAACTTTAATTCAGCCGGATGTTTCTTATAAAGGATTGATGTTATGACTGCATTAATACCCACCGATTTCCCCTGTCCCGTGGCACCTGCAACAAGAAGATGAGGCATTTTGGTCAGATCGACAATGTAAGGATCATTGGTAATGGTACGGCCAAGGGCAAGCGCTATATCGAACTTTGTTTCCTGGAATGCCTTTGATGCAACAAGAGATCGCATTGATACTATTTCAGGCTTTTTATTCGGGACTTCAATGCCAACAGTGCCTCTGCCCGGGATGGGAGCTATTATTCTGATACCCATGGCAGAAAGGTTAAGAGCGATATCGTCTTCAAGGGATTTAATACGCGCAAGCTTTACACCGCGTTCCGGAATTATCTCGTATAAAGTAACTGTTGGCCCGACTGTTGCTGAAATATGTTTTATGCTGATCTTGTAATCACCCAGAGTCTTGATGATATTCTCCTTGTTCTCAAGTACTTCGCTATTGTCAAAAGCGCTTTGTGATTTATGCTCCTTTAAGATGGAAACCGGAGGGAACTTATAACGCGACAGGTCAAGACGCGGATCATAGTTCTCCATCATCCCGTTAACCTCCTCATCCGTAAGGATATCCTTTGCTTCAGGCTTTATAATATCTATATCCACTGTCTTTTTTTCGGGAAGATCAGGCTTGTCATTATCCAGATCACGGATTAATGATCCGTTTACAGGTGTGATTACATCTGGTTCATCGTCCTCAATATCACTCGGCTGAGTTCTGTTTTTTACAAGGAATTCAACCTGGCTTTCATTAGTTTTATCTTCCTGCAGAGGGACAGTGACAGGTTCTGTTCCGGATTCTTCATGATCTTCTTTCTTGCGTTTCATGAAGGAAAGGAAGCCGGGTAAGCTAAGTCCAAAGAAGGATGGAGAAAACCTCAGCGCAAAAATCAGATATGTGACTGTAAGCAGGGTGATTACGATTCCGGTTCCTATTTTGCCCATAAAAGCATTCAGCCACCTGGTCAGCAAGTAACCCTGTGCACCTCCCGGACCACTGATAAGATACCCGTTTGACTGTCCGAAAATAAAACCAAGAATCAGTGAAAGGATAATGACGGCAAAGGTAAATCTTGCGACAATGCCCCATAGTTTGAGTTTCGGAAAGTTCAGAAGATATAATCCTATTGAGCCGAATATAAGCGGAATAAAAAATGCACCATAGCCGAAACCATAACCGATCATCATTTTTGCAAGGAAGTGGCCGCTTTTACCTGACCAGTTTTTTACCACGACTTCAGAACCTGAGACAATATCTGAATTAGCAAGGCTCAGGTCGGTTTTCCACCAGAACAGGTAGGAAATGCAGGCAATAAGAAGATATATTGCAAAGCCAGTTATAATGCCTCCGAAAACAAACCTGACCCTTTCATCCGTAAAAAATGAAGTATTCTTTTCCTTAGCAGTTTTGCCGGATTTTTTCTTATCCTCTTCCTTCCCCTTGCTCATGATCGGCTTTTAAAATGCACCCCAAAGGTAATAATAAATCAAATATAGGCTACCGGTAGCCGGTCACCGGTTGCCGTTTTTACAGGCTCCCCATCTTATTTATAAAGCTGTTGATCTCCTCCCTTGAAACCCGTACATATTTGTCTCTTCTTTCAAAAGTTTTGTCGGGGATCTCTTTTTTGTAAACGGTTTCGGCATTAAAACGCATTTCAGCAGTGCCCATGAAGAAGAAAAAGCTCATAAGAACTCCATCAATTTCGTGAAATGGAGTTGAAACATTAGGGTTTTTGACATTTATCTCATTGGTGTACCATATATTGTACACTTTGTTCCTGTCACCGGGGAATATCACTTCGGCGTTTTTGCAGTTAAAACCGCAGATGACCGAAGACCTGGAAGTCTTTTTTATCTCAAGATCTTTCATAGACTCAAAGCCGGGATTTATCTCACCGGGTTTTGATGCATAATAATATTTCAATGTCAGCAGACTTATATAAGTATCAAAAATCTCTTTCTTAGGATTGGAAAGATTATAGATTCCTATATTGCCAAAAGGAGCTGAGATATCAAACAGGATTTTATTGTCCTTAAATGATACAATGAGATTCCTTGGCATGTACTCTTTAGGGACCATCCCGATATTACCCATGTATTCTATAGTATAATGAATCTCTCCTTGGTCAATGTATCTGCTGCCCCTTTGTTTGCAGGAAAACCCCGTTATTGCAAAAATTAATGCAATGATTAGTCCGGATCTGAATCTCACTATCCTGATTTTTAGAATTATGTAAAAGTAACATTTTTTTTTAATTTCAATTCCTGTAAATGAATTTTGTTGAAGGACCATGCGAATGATGTATTAAAGCATATTATATCAGTATGTTATCTAAATATTCCATGAAAGATTACCTGGAATTTAATAGCTTTGTGGTCTTTCTGAATTGCATAACAATATTAGTCATATGAAGAAGAAATTAGCTGTTGTCGCCCTTGGCGGCAATGCACTTTTAAGGGGTGAACAGATTGGGACAATCGATGAGCAGGAAGGTAATACTTCTGCAACCCTTGAAAACCTTGTCTTTTTGATCAGGGAAGGTTACAACCTTGTCCTGACACATGGTAACGGGCCGCAGGTTGGAAATATACTGATGCGTAATGATGCCGGCGAGCAGATGTATAATATTGCCCAGATGCCCGTCGATATTTGTGTCGCAGATTCGCAGGGGGGGATAGGTTATATGATCGAAAGAATGTTAAGAAATGTGCTGAACAAACACAGAATAAATAAAAATGTTGTCTGTGTTGTAACATCTGTAATAGTTGATATCAGCGATCCGGCTTTTAATGATCCGCAGAAAAGAATAGGAAAGATATATACCAGGGAACAGGCTGATGTGCTTGCTTCAAAAAAGGGATGGATCTTCAGGGAGGAGGTAAAACTGAATGGCGGATTCAGACGTGTTGTGCCGTCACCGGTTCCGATAGATATCTTTAATAATTCAATTATAAGGGATCTGGCGCAAAAGGGTAATATAGTCATTGCTGCCGGCGGCGGTGGAGTCCCGGTATATATTGACGACAGAAAGGATGTAAGGCCTGCTGAAGCCGTGATTGATAAAGACCTTGCATCGTCACTGCTGGCTACTCTTATCGGAGCCGATGAATTTTACATTCTTACTGATGTTCCGTATATTTATTTAAATTACAAAAAGCCCAACCAGGAAATAAAGGAATTCCTGAATTATGCTGATGCTCTTAAGTACCTGAATGAGGGCCATTTTGCAAAGGGGAGCATGGCTCCCAAAATACAGGCATGTCTCAACTTTATTAAAAGCGGTGGCAGAATGAGCGTCATCACCGAAGCATTCAAGCTCGCCGATACCAAATACGGTTCTAAAATCACGATGGAATACGAGGATGATAGAAGATAGCCTACAGGCTTCAGGCTTCAGGCTTCAGGCAACAGGAAGAGCGTGTATTTTTCTCTCCCCGTCGCCTGTTGCCTGTCGCCCGGTGCCATTATTTTTTTGTTATATTTGCCGATTAAATCCATAATCATGAAAATTGACCTTCGCAACCGACACTTTCTTAAGCTGCTGGATTTCACTCCCGAAGAAATTAAATACCTTCTTGATCTCTCAGCAGAACTGAAAAAAGCCAAAAAATCGGGGAAGGAAAAACAATATCTGAAAGGTAAAAACATTGCTCTTATTTTTGAAAAATCCTCGACAAGAACAAGATGTGCTTTTGAAGTTGCAGCTTTCGACCAGGGGGCCAATATTACATACCTGGGACCAACCGGTTCACAGATCGGGCAAAAGGAATCCATGAGGGATACTGCCAGGGTGCTTGGCCGGATGTACGACGGAATTGAATATCGCGGTTATGGTCAGGCAATTGTTGAAGAACTAGCAAAATATGCCGGTGTCCCGGTCTGGAACGGTCTTACGAATGAGTTCCATCCGACCCAGGTGCTTGCTGACCTGATGACAATGACCGAACATTCTGATAACCCTCTCAACAGATTGGTTTTATGTTACTTGGGTGATGCCAGGTACAATATGGGTAATTCCCTGATGGTGGGTTCTGCAAAGATGGGAATTGATTTCAGGATAGCTGCTCCAAAAGAGTGTCAGCCTTCTGAGGACCTGGTCAAAAAATGCAGGGCTATTGCAGGGGAAACAGGTGCAAAAGTAACGATCACTGAAAATATGGATGAAGCAGTAAAAGGTGCCGGCTTCCTTTATACCGATGTATGGGTATCAATGGGCGAACCTGATTCTGTATGGGAAGAAAGGATCAGGCTTTTAAAACCTTACCAGGTTAATATGTCCGTAATTAATAAAACCGGTAATCCTGATGTCAGGTTCCTTCATTGCCTGCCGGCATTTCACAACAGGGAAACAAAGGTGGGAGAGGAAATATTCCGTAAGTATGGTCTTGATGGAATGGAAGTAACTGAAGATGTCTTTGAATCAAAACACTCAATTGTTTTTGATGAAGCTGAAAACAGGCTGCATACGATAAAAGCCGTGATGGTGGCTACGCTATCCACTCCTTGACAAAATAGAATGTCATAATAAATGAGGCAGCCAGTTTAAGGCCAATTCCTGTCAGGAAACCCAGCAGGCTTCCGAATCCTGCTTTGAGGGCATATTTCATGTCATCCTTGAAGATCAGTTCACCGACAATAGCTCCTATTAAAGGTCCGACGATTATACCGACAGGTCCCAGGAACAGACCTATTATCAGTCCTACTGTGGCGCCCCTCATCCCGTATTTTGAGCCTCCGAATTTTCTTGTACCCCAGATGGGCACTATATAATCAAGGATTGTGACGACGACAGTAATGGCAGCAAGTACAATCAATACAGTATTGGTGAACTGGCCGAATTTGGATACATGAAGCAGTATTAATCCCAGGTAGCTCAGCGGAGGTCCCGGTAATACCGGAACGAGACAACCGATAATTCCGATTATCATCAGGATAATTCCTAATATAAGAAGGATATAATCAGACATTCAGAATATGATCCTCATTTCTTCCCGAGATCATCAAACTCAATGTTTGTGAACTCTTCAGTAGTCAGAGTCTGCTTTTTGTCACTGGTATTTATATCTGTAACTGGAATGGAAGCTTTTAATTCATCCCTGCCATTATCAATATATGCGACTGCATCCTTCAAGCCTTCCGTAAACTTCTCAAAATCTTCCTTATACAGAAAGATCTTATGCTTTTCATAGAAAAACTTACCTTCTTTGCCTAAACGCTTCTTGCTTTCAGTGATGGTAAGGTAATAATCTTCTTTTCTGGTAGCTTTCACGTCAAAAAAATAGGTTCTTTTCCCCGCACGTACAACCTTGGTGAAAATCTCCTCCTTCTGAGTTTTTCCCTCACTCTCATTCAGATCTTCTTTTGTTCCGGTTTCTTCTTCCATTTCTAAGTCTGTTAAGGTTAGGATGTTATTTTGTATTGTCAAATGTAACAATAATTTTATCAAATCAAAATAAGGCTCATCAAATGGCCTGAAATTTTACCCTGTTGTTTTGAGGGTAATGGAAAAAGAGTATTTTTGCAGCAGGAATAGAGGTTCTTTAAAGATGATAAGCAGAAGATTGTTGCGCATAAAAGCCCTGATGGCTATTTATGCCTTTAACCGCAGGGAAGATGATGACCTGGCCAGAGCTGAAACAGAGCTTATGTTCAGCATTGAAAAGACATACGACCTGTACCATTACCTGATGCTGCTAATCCTTGATCTTTCCGATATTGCCGCTGAGAAGATTGATCAGGCACGGCAGAAGAAAATACCTTCACCCGAGGATCTGAATCCTAATCTCCGCTTTGTTGAAAACAAGAGCATTGCTCAGCTGAGGAATAACCTGGAATTTCAAAAATATATTTCCTCCACCAAATTATCATGGGTCAACTATTCCCATATTGTCCGTCTTCTGTACAATAAAATGATTGCCTGGGAAGCCTATGAGGAATACATGAATTCTCCTGAGAATAATTACCAGCTGGATAAGAAGTTTATAATCAGGCTTATAAATGACCTGTTCGCAAATTCGGAAGATCTGCTTAGTTGTCTGGAGGAGCAGAGCATCTACTGGAATGATGACATGGAATATGTCATAATAATGATCGAAAAAACACTTAAAAAGTTTAAAGCTTATTCAGGTGAAAAAACCTCATTGATGCCTTTGTTTAAAAATGAAGAGGATGAAAATTTTGTTAAGATTCTGTTCAGGAAGGCTGTACTGAACATACAAAAGTGCTCGGAATTAATTGACAATAACACCACTAACTGGGAATTAGAGCGTATTGCCCTGATGGATGTTCTTGTAATGCGGCTTGCAATCACTGAGATTCTTGAATTCCCGGAAATTCCGGTTAAGGTTACTCTCAATGAATACATTGAAATAGCAAAATACTATTGTACGTCAAAAAGCAGTACATTTGTCAACGGTATTCTCGATAATATCGTTAAGGAGATCCGGGGAAAAGGTCTTTTTAACAAGTATGGAAGAGGCCTCATAGGAGAATCAATGAAAAACAAAAACTGATTTTCACGGCTTTCAGGTTTTATGAAAAAGGATATACTGCTATATTTGATTATTCTTATCCTGGCATTAACAGGCTGCGCAGGTAAAACTCAGAAGGGGAGCGGCAATACCGCATCCCGGTCCTCTGATACAGGGAGGGCCATAATTGAATTCAGGGAATATGAACACATCTTTGGCAAAGTGAATGAAGGGGAAAAGATCGGATGTATTTTTACTTTTGAAAATACCGGTACTTCCGACCTGGTTATATTAACTGCCACAACAACCTGCGGTTGCACAGTACCTGAATATGACAGGAATCCGGTTTCACCCGGGAAAACGGGTAAACTCGAAGTAATCTTTGATACTTCCGGAAGAAGCGGCATTCAATCCAAAATCGTCACTGTCAGATCGAATGCGACAAATCCTGTGGTAATGCTTAAAATAACAGCAGAAGTAATAAACAATAATAATAACTAATAATTAAAACAATGACCAGTTTTGCTTACATACTTTTAATGGGACAGCCATCATCCTCAACCGGGCAGAGTAACGCATTGCTTACTTTTCTCCCGCTGATCCTCGTTTTTGTAGTGTTTTATTTCTTTATGATCAGACCCCAGATGAAAAAGCAGAAAGAAATGACTAATTACAGAAGCTCGCTGAAAAAGGGAGATAAAGTTATTACAACAGGAGGTATATACGGAAGGGTCCATGAGGTGAAGGATAATTATGTAATGATAGATGCGGGTGGCGATATTAAACTCAAGGTTGACAAGAGCGCCCTGCTGGAAGATCCTTCAGCAGACG
>CAZLCF010000133.1:0-7954 GCA_964557905.1 uncultured Rikenellaceae bacterium
CAGCGGATGCGAAGGCAGAAACTCAGCTAAGCCGTAATTCGCAAGGATCGGTCCCATACCCGGTCCGCCACCACCATGTGGTATCGCAAAAGTCTTGTGAAGATTAAGATGGCAGACATCGGCCCCGATATATCCGGGACTGGTGAGCCCCACCTGGGCATTCATATTTGCCCCGTCCATATATACCATTCCGCCAAATGCATGGATAATATCCGCCATTTCAGTCACTGCTTCCTCAAAAACACCATGCGTTGAAGGATAGGTTATCATGAAGGCAGCCAGGTTTGCCTTATGCTCCCCCGCTTTTTTCTTAAGATCATCAAGATTAATATTCCCCTTTTCATCGCATTCAACAACAACTACCTGCATACCTGCCATTACTGCGCTTGCCGGATTTGTTCCATGTGCCGATGAAGGAATAAGGACAATGTTCCTGTTAGCCTCACCCCTGCAATGATGATATTCTCTTATGACCATAAGTCCCGCGTACTCGCCGGCTGCACCGGAATTTGGCTGAAATGAAATTGCTGAAAAGCCGGTTATTTCCTTTAATGCCTCACCCAGTTCATCCATCAGCTGATAGTACCCCTGAGCCTGATCTTTCGGTACAAACGGGTGGATATTGGCAAATTCCGGCCAGCTCATTGCGAACATTGAGGTTGCAGGATTCAGCTTCATTGTACATGAACCGAGAGATATCATGCAGTGAGTCAGAGAGAAATCCTTCCTTTCCAGCATTTTAATGTAACGCATCATCCCGGTTTCGCTGTGATATTGGTGAAAAGCAGCAGCTTTGAGGAATTCTGATTTTCTCAGGAATATCCCGTCAATGCATTTACAGTCACAGTAAGAATTCACGGGTTTATATTTTCTTCCTGCTACCCCGGCAAAAACCTCAATTATATCGTTGATCTCCATGAATGAAGTTATTTCGTCGGTGCTGATGACTACAGTATTATTATCAGGGTAGAAAAAATTAATCCCGGCAGCTTCTGAAAGGTTTTTAATCTCGCTGCCTGAGTTTCCTGCCTGCAATTGAATTTTTATTGTGTCAAAGAACATTGTATTTACCTGATTATAACCAAGTTCCTTTAATGCATAACTTAATGTGCAGGCTGATTTATGGATGCGGGTTGCTATTTTTTTCAAGCCTTGAGGACCATGGTACTGGGCATACATCCCGCTCATAGTTGCAAGGAGTGCCTGTGCCGTGCAGATATTTGAGGTAGCCCTTTCCCGTCTGATATGCTGTTCTCTTGTCTGAAGGGCCATTCTTAATGCCGTATTTCCCTGTGCATCAATTGATACTCCGATAATTCTTCCCGGCATGCTTCGTTTCAGTTCATCCCTTGTTGCAAAATAACCTGCGTGAGGCCCTCCAAAACTCATTGGCAGTCCAAACCTCTGATTTGAGCCAACAACTATATCTGCACCCCATTCTCCTGGAGGAGTGAGGATTGCCAGGCTCAAAAGGTCAGCAGCTACACACACCAGCGCTCCTGCAGCATGCGCCCTGGCTGTAAACTCCCTGTAATTCCTTATCTGTCCTGATGCAGCCGGATATTGAATAAAAGCCCCGAAAACCATTTCATCAAATACAGCTTCATTATAGTTCCCGGTAATGAGCTCAATGCCAAGTGGTTTTGATCGTGTCTTAATCACATCCAGAGTCTGCAGGAAAATATCCTCATCAACAAAGAATTTATTTGCTCCAGCCTTTACTGCTGCCCGGGGCCTCGCGTTAAACATCATTATCATTGCCTCTGCAGCTGCGGTTGATTCATCAAGTAAAGAAGCGTTGGCGATCTGCATCCCGGTAAGTTCAATTACCATCGTCTGAAAATTCAGAAGGGCTTCAAGTCTTCCCTGCGAAATTTCAGCCTGATATGGAGTATAGGATGTATACCATGAAGGATTCTCAAGAACATTCCTGATAATAACTGATAATGAAGCCACACCATAATAACCCTGACCGATAAATGAACGGAACATTTTATTTTTTGCTCCAAGTTTCTTTATATGTCTCAGGTATTCATATTCACTCATTGCTTCCGGAAGCTTCAGGGATTTTTTAAGCCTGATCTTCTGAGGGACTGTTTTATCAATTAACTGTTCAAGTGAATCAACGCCGATAACCTTAAGCATTTGCGGCAATTCATGATTGCGGGGTCCATTGTGACGGTAAACAAATTTATCTGATGCCATATACTCTATTTTTTCATTATTATGATATTAGCATTATCTGAAATAAGGATTGCTTTTCATTTCCCTGCCGATGGTGGTTTCCTCTCCGTGACCCGGATAAACAACAGTTTCCGGAGGGAGAACAAACAATTTGCTTTTAATACTCTCAATAAGCGTTCCGTGTTCACCTCCGGGAATGTCAGTTCTCCCGATGCTTTCTGAAAAAAGAGCATCGCCCGTGAAAACGACTTTGCTTTTTTCGCTGTAGAAGGCAAGGCTTCCCGGGGCATGACCGGGCACATGCAATGCCATCAGGGTTTCCGATCCGAAAGATACTTCCTGTCCATCGGTAATCAATCCGGCCGGTTCAGGGGGCTCTTCCATGACCAGGCCAAAGAACTGAGCGTATTGCACAGCATTTCTCCTGTTCATTTCTTCATCAATGTGGCAATAAGCCCCAAGATTATATTTTTCGAGGAACATCCTGTTGCCGAAAATATGATCGAGATGACAATGCGTATTCAGGAGCAGAACAGGTTCCAGCTTCTTCCCGTCAATGAAATCAGTAAGTGTTTTAAATTCAGCCTTATAAAAACAGCCGCAGTCAATTACCGAACATTTTCCTGACTGATCGGCAAGTATATAAGTATTGACAGCAATAGGTGAAAAAACCAGTTTATATATTTCCATAACAGAATTTTATTGGTTGACTGTTCCCCTGAGCATAGGCACAAAAACAAAGTATCCGTGAGAGGAATAATCAAAGGTGTTTTCTCCTGTTCTCTGCACAAGTGTCATAACCTGTGTTCCTCCATCGCCAAGCGGAACAACGAGTCTCCCTCCTGTTTTAAGTTGTTTAAGAAGAGTATCAGGTATCTCTGAAGCCGCTGCTGTAATGATAATTCCATCATAGGGTCCGTATTGCGCCTTACCTTCATATCCGTCGCCATAAAAAAAATCAGCAGAATACCCGAGAGCTGAAAGGGTTGTCTGTGCCCTCAGATATAGTTCCCTGAATCTTTCTATTGTATAAACCTTTGCACCCATTTCGGCAAGTATTGCTGCCTGGTAACCCGATCCTGTACCTATTTCAAGTATCTTATCTCTTTTTTTCACCTGCAGCAGCGATGTCTGGACTGCCACTGTATAAGGCTGGGAGATAGTCTGGCCCGATGTGATGGGGAAAGCTTTGTCGATATAGGCATGGTTTAAAAATGCAGGATCCATGAAAACATGTCTGGGAACTGCACCAATGGCTCTCAGTACTTCTTCATCGCTTATGCCTTTTTTCCTGATCTCATCGACCAGTTTTTTCCTTTTGCCTTTGGCTTCAAAAGAGTCCTCTGTGAGATCCGTTTTCATATGATTTGCAAAAAACAAAAATAGGAAAATTGTTCAACCGTATGAATGAAGCTTGTCATACGTTAATAAAATTATTTGTATCCAGAAAAAGGATGGAAGAATTTCAGGATAAACCGAATTTTCCTAAAGGTTTATAAACCGGACCAGTAGGTTTCAGGATACTCTCATACAGGATCACCTCTTTTACGTATACTTTTTGAAAATGAGTATCCTGATATCTTTCAAGAGCCGCTTTGAGTAAATCGGGATCCTTTATGAACTTAATCCGCCCAAGAGTGATATGAGGTCTGAAAGGACGTTCTTCAATTCTGAATCCTGTATCTTTTAATCCTGTAATTATGAGATCGTTGAGTTGAATCAGCTTTTCGGATTCCTCAATGCCTATCCATATTACACGGGGTTCCTGAAAATTTTTAAAAATACCGGTCCCTGACAGGTTGAAACTAAACTCACCAAAACCTGAACTGTTCTGCCTGACTGCAATACCTGCCACTTTTATTCTGTCCTCTCCGGTATCGCCAAGGAAAGCCAAGGTAAGATGGATATTGGCCGGGTCAACCCAGGTTATTTTTTCATTGCCAAGTACTGATCTGAGTGACGCGATCATCCTCAGCAAAAGATCATCCGGTTCAATTTTCAATGCAATAAAAATTCTTTTCATGGTTCTGTTCAGGATTGATTCAGAAAATTATAGTGAGCCCGATTGGATATCCTGGATAATAAGTTCAATCAGAATATCTTCGCCATAAGGGTCATATTCAGCTTTGAGGTTAGTGCCAAATATTCTTGCTATTCCCTGCCAGAAAGCAGCATTGATCCCGCCGCGGTACTGTTTTATAAGTTCATAAGAAGTATTATATGTCTCCCTGTCTATCAGCTTAATAAGCAGTTTCCCCTGGGTGATTGTCATATCCCTGATGTCGTCCTCATATTCTCCGAAAATATCCTTTTCCACATTTTTTAAATAGCTTCTCCTTTCCTTCTCATCACTCATCATTGCCAGTTCCGCATTCACTTTAGCCAGTCTTTCCCTGACGACCAGGGCATACGGATAAACCTTTTTCAGGTTATAAATAAGCCGCTGGTATTTTCTGAATTGTGATTGTTCCCTCCTGGGGCTACCCTTCAGACGACCGACTACCGCGACTTCCTTGATTTCAATTTCCGGAAGAGTTTCACCATTTCTTTTCACTTTCTGTAAAAGATAGAATCGTTGAGGAATAGAGTCATTCTTCTGTACAATTGTATCAGTCTGCCCGGCGGCATATGGGAAAAGTAAGAAAAAGAATATTATGGGAATGACCAGTTTCACATTTATAAAAGCTTATTGCAAAGTTATCAAATAACGGGCCAGATGGCTGAGAAATTTTTGCATCTTGTTTATTTTAGCTTTAACTTTGATTGAAATACTGGTTTTCAACAAATTGTTCTATAAAATCTTTATCAGCTATGGCAAGTGTAATTCCTGGTTATGAGTATGACATTTTCATCAGCTACCGCCAAAAAGACAACAAGTACGACGGCTGGGTAACTGAATTTGTCGATCATCTGAAAAGAGAATTAGAGGCTACTTTCAAAGAAGATGTATCAATCTATTTCGACGAAAACCCACACGACGGATTGCTTGAGATTCATAATGTTGATAAAAGCCTTGAGATTAAGCTCAAATCTGTTGTTTTCATTCCTGTGATTTCGCAAACTTATTGTGATCCTAATAGCTTTGCCTGGCAGAATGAATTTGTAGCATTTAACAAAATGGCTTCGGCAGACCATGTTGGCAGGGATGTCAAGCTTGCAAGCGGTAATGTGTGTAGCAGAATAGTCCCGGTGAAGATCCATGATCTGGATGCCGCAGATACTGAATTCGTTGAAAATGAGCTCGGATGCAGACTTCGCTCAATCGATTTCATATATTCAAGTGCTGGTGTCAACAGACCACTGAAGTCTTCTGACAATCCGGATAAGAACCTTAACAAAACCTATTACCGCGATCAGATCAACAAAGTCGCTAATGCTGTAAAAGACATAGTTTACGGACTCCATCCTGACGAGAAAAAACGAGCAACAAAATCTTACCAGGCAAGACCCCAGGCAGGGTACGTTGAGGAGGAACCGCGATCAGTTGCTGAGGCTTTTGCCCCTCCAAAGCGGATTCCCGGTAAGTATATTGCAACTGCAGTGTTTGGATTGATGATTATTCTGGCGATGATCATATTTATTCCAAAAGTTTTTCGAAAATCGAAGCCAGAATTACCATCAGGCGAGCTGATTAAAAAAGCAGTCGCTGTTCTGCCAGTTTCAAATCTTACCGGGAATTCTGATTTGCAGTTCATTGCTGACGCCATCCAGAGCGATATAAGCGGGAAGCTTAATGGCATCAGCAGCGTAATTGTAAGACCTGACCAATCGACACTTCAGTTCAGAAATAGCGAAGAACCCATTCAGCAAATAGCCAGAAAGCTCAGCGTAAATAATTTAATTCAATCCACTATAAAAGGAACTAAAGATAATCTTCAGGTCGAAGTCCGGTTAATTGAAGCTTTCCCAGAAGAACGAAATATCTGGAGTTCAGTTTTCATTTACAACTGGAATAACATTGGAGAGATTTACCGCGATATAATTGATAAGATTGTCGAAGCTGCGCAGATTAGGCTTACTGATCGGGAGTCGAAAAAAATGTCTATAGTTCAAAAACACGATACTTCTCTACTAAGAGCTTGTTATTTAGGAGATTATTATATAAAACTAATGACTCCGGAAGGTTTTGAAAAAGGATTAAAATATTATAATGAAGCCATGGCTATTGATCCTTTAGATCCATTACCTTACCTTGGACTGGCCCGTGGTTATAGCGAATCATCACACGGTGCCGGTATCGGAGTTGATGCTCCAAACAGGGCGAGGGATTATGCCCGTAAGGTTCTTGAACTCGATTCAACACAGGCAGATGCACATGCAATTCTGGGACACTGGTATCTTTACCATGGCTGGGATTTTGATAAAGGTGAGAAGTATTTAAAACATGCTATCGACCTGAACCCAAATAATGCTTTTGCGCATTGCCATTTAGGGTGGTTATACTGTTCATCTCTGATACCTGATACACGTTATTCGAGAATATATAAAATAGATGATGCCTTCGCTGAAATGAAGAAAGCAGTGGAAATTGCTCCAACTGAAACAATTTATCAGGGATACCTCGCCTGGTTTTATTATTTTGCCGGCCGTTTTGAGGAAGCTATAGAAGAAGCCCGAAAAACTCTTCAACTTGATCCTAATTATCCGATGGCATATTATGTTATGGGAGCATCTTATGCTGAAATGGGGATGTACTATGAAGCAATAGAAACACATAAAAAAGGACTTGCAATCAGCCCGGGTTATGAGGACGGCTTAGGAGTAGCTTACGCACGTGCCGGACAGAAGGATGAAGCACTGGAAGTTGTCAGAGATATGGAAAAATATATGGATTCATGGTGGTATGCCTTTGGTGTGGCTGAAATTTATTCTGCACTTGGAGAAAAAGAAAAAGCAATAAATGCTTTGAATACTTTGTATAAGCTTGGCGGGGATTATACTCCATTTATAGGAGCTTGCTGGATCTTCAAACCACTTTTTGACGAACCGGGATTTAAGGAAATAATGAGCAGATTTAGCTTCCCTAAATAATAATTCCTCGGATAAGAATTATTTATGCATTATTTTCTTTTGCATTACTTTTTCTAAAAACTAAATTTGGAGAAAGTTAATTCAATGGGATTGAAATCGGAGGATCTCGAGGATCAGTCAAAATACCGGCAGATACTTGCTGTATCATACAGAGATCTTATTGAATTTGTACTTGATTACCTGAGAAGAAGATCCGGCCTGATGATTTTCTTCTGGTCGGTGTGTCTTATTTTCCTTGGCATAGCACTTTTTGTAAGAATAAACATCTCAGGGTATTTTCCATTGAAAAACATAATGCTGAATTCAATGCTCGGTTTTATAGTTTTCCCTCTCCTGAGCATCCCTCTGCACGAAATCCTCCACGTAATCCCCTTCTTAATGGCAGGTGCCAGAAAAATCAGGATCGGGATGGATCTTAAACAATATATTTTTTATGTCACAGCTCACAGGCATGTGGTAAATGCCAGACAATTCAGGATCATTGCGCTCATACCATTTGTCACTGTTACCACTGCTTTATTTATACTCATATTATTTGTCCCGGGCCTGTGGAAATGGAGCCTGTCACTTCTCCTTTTCGTCCATACTACAATGTGTGCAGGCGACTTTGCGCTGCTGAATTTCTTATGGCTGAACAGGCGCAAAAAGATTTATACATGGGATGATGCTGATGAGAAAATGGCCTATTTTTATGAAGAAATATAAGAAAGATAAAAGACAAAAGTAAAAAGATAAAAGT
>CAZLCF010000134.1:0-7946 GCA_964557905.1 uncultured Rikenellaceae bacterium
TAGGAGTTTAAAAAAAACGAAAAGCTATGTTTAAAAGTGAAGTATATATTAAAAGGAGGCAAGAGCTTCATGAGAAAATGAAGATGGGCATTGCACTCTTCACAGGCAATAGTGAGGCATCAATGAATTATCCGGCTAACACCTATCATTTCAGACAGGACAGTGATTTTCTCTATTTCTTCGGACTCGATCTGCCGGGATTTGCAGGAATGATGGATTTCAATTCCGGTAAAGACTGGATCTTTGGCAATGATGTTGAACTGGATGACATAATATGGATGGGCCCGCAGCCGACCGTAAAAGAGCTTTCTGCAAAATGCGGCATCAAGAATACCGCGCCATTTTCAAAGCTTGAGGAGATTGTTAAAAATGCAATCTCCAAAAAAATAAAAGTCCATTTTCTTCCTCCCTACAGGGGAGAGAATAAAATGATCCTCGGTTCACTGCTGAAGGAAAATCCCTGTCAGATGAAAACCTTTGCCTCCGTTGACCTTATCAAAGCCGTTGTTTCTATGCGGTCGGTTAAGGAGAAGGTTGAAGTAGATGAGATTGAAAAGGCAGTGGACATTGCATACGATATGCACGTTACAGCAATGAAAATGTGCAAACCCGGGGTAAGGGAGCAGGATATTTTCGGGACCATAGAAGGCATTGCACTGGCAAAAGGCGGAGGGACTGCGTTCCCGATAATTCTGAGCATGAACGGACAGACTCTTCATAATCATGAACACGGGAATATCCTGAAAAAGGGCAGGATGATGGTTACTGATGCAGGAGCTGAAACAAACTTGCACTATTCCTCTGATATTACCAGGACTACTCCTGTGGGAGGAAAATTCAGCCAGCAGCAGAAAGAAATATATGAAATCGTTTTGAAGGCAAATACAGAAGCAATCAGAGCCGCAGGTCCCGGAAAATCAAACAAGGATCTTCATATAATGGCATGCGGTATTATAGCATCAGGATTGAAGGAGCTTGAATTGATGAAAGGGAATGTGGATGAAGCAGTTGCCGCCGGGGCACATGCACTTTTCATGCCTCACGGTCTTGGCCATATGATGGGTCTCGATGTTCATGACATGGAAGCTCTCGGAGAGAATTTTATAGGATATGATGACAGGGTGAAACGCAGCGACCAGTTCGGACTGGCATTTCTGAGGTTTGCTCTTCCTTATAAGCCGGGACATATTTTTACTGTTGAACCCGGATGCTATTTTATACCTGAACTTCTTGACAAGTGGAAATCAGAAGGCAAATTCAGGGATTTTATCAATTACAGCAAGATTGGTAAATACATGTCAATCGGAGGGATCCGTATTGAAGACAATATCCTGATCACCGAAAAAGGACATAAAGTGCTTGGTAAACCTGTACCAAAAACCATAGCGGAAATAGAATCTGTATGCGCCTGACATAATGGACCGCCTTTTTGCCATAAGCGATATCCATGGATGTTTCAAGACATTCTATGAGCTGGTTGTTAATGTCATTGACCTGTCAAAATCGGATCAGCTAATTCTTCTGGGTGATTATATTGACCGTGGCGAACAAAACAGGGAGGTAATAGATTTTATCATCGATCTTGAAAAGAAGGGATTCAATGTAACACCTCTTATGGGCAACCATGAGCTGATGCTCCTGGATTCCTGGAATGATCCGGGAGCGCTTTATCAGTGGTATATGAACAGCGGGATAACTACCTTAATCAGCTTTGGAATTCAGGATATCAGGGAAATGGACAGGCATTATATTGATTTTTTTTTAAGCCTTGATTATTATAAGGAAGTCGGAAATCATCTCTTTGTTCATGCCGGGTTCAGTGATTATGAAACAGATCCCTTTTCTGATAAACATACCATTGTTTGGGAATGCAGTCCTTATTATGAAAATCATGTTCTGAAGAGCAGGAAAATAATTCATGGACATCGTCCAAAAACAATTGCCTTTGTTAAAAAGCTTATTAGTGAAAATTCAAATGTAATTCCTATTGATACAGGTTGTGTTTATGAAAAGGGAATGGGATATGGCAATCTGTCAGCCCTGGAAATAAATACAATGAATCTTATTTCGATTCCGTACCGATAGATCATCTGTTGTTTAACGCTTAATCTCCTGTCGTAAATTCTGTAAAATAGTTCGGCATATACTGATTAAAATGCTGATTTTATTGTTCTGATCTGACAGTCAGATATCTCTTTTATCGCAAATATATTATCTGTCAAAATCTATCGATAAAATGAATATAACTATTCCAGAACTTGAGAAAATTGCACGAATCTTAAGGCTTGATGTGATAAGGATGGTCGGTATTGGACAGAAGGGACATCTGGGAGGATCATGTTCGCTGAGCGAAATTGTTACAGTGCTTTATTTCAGCAGGATGAAGCATGATCCGAAAAATCCGAAATGGGAAGAGCGGGACAGATTTTTACTCAGTAAAGGCCATGCTGCACTTATTCAATATGCGGCACTTGCAGAGTCAGGTTATTTTCCAAAAGAAGAACTGGAATCGGTAAAGCGTCTGGGCGCCATGCTCCAGGGACATCCGGATATGAAAACCACCCCGGGGATTGAAGGCAATACCGGTTCCCTGGGACAGGGATTATCTATGGCATGTTTCTGAGACAGATGGTCATAATATCAAAGAAATTATAAAGGTTCTAGATCAGGTTGATAAAATAACCGGCAAGCCAAAAATGATTATCGCGCATACTGTAAAAGGTAAAGGTATTTCGTTCGCAGAAAATGTTGTGGCATTTCATAACGGGGAGCTTACAAAAGAGCAATTTGACATTGCATGTTCGGAACTTGATAAAAAAACTAAGCATCTATGAGACTTCAAAATCAGAGGCAGGTATATGGTGAGACATTGCTTGAGCTGGGACGGGAGAATAAGAATATTGTTGTCCTGGAAGCTGATCTGGGCAAATCGACAATGACCTCTTTATTTGAACAGGAATTCCCGGCCAGATTCTTTGAAATGGGAATTGGCGAGGCAAATATGACCTCTTTTGCTGCAGGTCTTTCATTGACCGGGAAAATAGCTTTTACGAATTCCTTCGCTGTATTTGCAGCAGGGAGAGCATTTGACCAGATACGGCAGGGAATAAGCATACCAAAATTAAATGTCAAAATTGTAGGATCAAGTGCCGGGCTCTCTGATTTTGGAGATGGCGCTACCCATCAGTCCGTTGAGGATATTGCAATTATGAGAGCAATACCTAATATGACTGTTCTGGCACCGGCAGACGGAATTGAGACCAGAAAAATGGTCCGGAAAATTGCAGAATATGATGGGCCTGTTTACCTGCGCATAAACCGGCACGACCTTCCGGATCTGTTCCCTGAAGGCCAGGAATTTATTATCGGGAAATCTTATCTGATCAGAGACGGCAATGACATTATCGTTTTCGGGAATGGTATAATGGTATCAAAGGCTCTCATTGCGGCAGAGGAACTCGAAAAGGAAGGTATCTCCGTAAGGGTGGTGAATGTCAGTTCATTAAAGCCTGTTGATGAAAATGAAATAAGAAAATTTGCACAAGGCATGAAAGGCATTGTAACCGCAGAGGAACATTCCATTATTGGCGGATTGACAAGTGTAATAACCTTTATCCTGAGCGGTTCTGGTATACCTTTTGAACATATCGCGATCCAGGATCAGTTCGGACAGTCTGCTCACAGTTATAATGAGCTTCTCAATGCATATGGTCTGAATTCAGACAACATAATAAACTCTGTGAAAAGGATACTCAATCAAGTCAATTAGAAATATTTATGCTGTTAATTATTGTCCTACTTATTTGTATTCTTTTTATAGTCTTTTCATCAACAAAGCTTAAACTGCATTCATTCCTTGCCCTGTTATTTGCTGCGCTAGCCTTCGGTTTAATTACAGGTATGCCCCTGCCGCAGATAGTTCAGTCGCTTAACACAGGATTCGGCAACACCCTTGGTTATATCGGAATAGTAATAGTGGCCGGGACTATTATCGGGGTCTTTCTTGAATTATCCGGTGGCGCTTATACTCTTGCTGACAGAATACTGAAAATTATCGGTGAAAAACGTGTTCCTCTAGCGATGGGAATTATCGGATGGTTTGTATCAATCCCTGTCTTTGCGGATTCAGGTTTTGTTATTCTTTCCCCGCTGAATAAAGCACTGTCAAAAAGAGCAAAAATTTCGCTTGCAGGTCCTGCAATAGCTTTAAGCCTGGGACTCACTTCTACTCATTGTCTGGTTCCGCCAACTCCCGGCCCGATAGCCGCTGCAGGCATACTGCAGGCAAATCTTGGCATGGTAATTCTCCTTGGATTGCCGGTTAGCCTGATAGCAATGCTTGTTGGATGGTTGTTTGCCGTAAAATTTGCTGCAAAGACTGCTATTGAAGCCAATCCTGAAATTTCTGAACAGGAGATTGTTACCAGAATGAAGGAAGCACCGTCAGCACTAAAAGCATTAAGTCCTGTTTTATTGCCAATATTTTTAATAGTAATGAAATCAATAGCTGATTTTCCGACCAGTCCCTTTGGAAATGGTGTGGTCAGATCTGTTTTTGATTTTATAGGTGAACCAACTGTAGCATTACTTATCGGAGTCCTTCTGGCTTTCCTGCTTCCCAAAAAAAGGGAGAAAAGAATATTTTCTGAAACCGGGTGGGTAGGCAAGGCAATGGTGAGTGCTGCAACTATAATCCTGATAACCGGAGCAGGAGGGGCCTTTGGTAAAGTTTTACAGAATTCTGAACTGGCAGATACTATCGGTGAATATCTTTCTGATCTCAATATTGGAATCTGGCTTCCATTTATTATTGCAGCTACGATAAAAACTGCCCAGGGTTCTTCTACTGTTGCATTGATCACGACTTCTTCAATTATTGCACCGCTTTTACCGGCACTTGGTTTCGATTCTGAAATCGGCAAATCGTTGATGGTCCTGGCTATAGGTGCCGGAGCAATGGTCGTTTCTCATGCAAACGACAGTTTTTTCTGGGTGGTGACACAAATGTCACATATGGATATAAAAACGGGTTATAAACTTCAAAGCCTTGGTACGTTGATTCTTGGGACAACTGCCGGATTTATACTTTGGATACTTGGTTTATTTTTAATCAGAAACTGATGGAGGATATTTTTAATGGAAAAAATGAAAGCAGTTGTTAAATATGCTGATGCTCCAGGAGCCACTGAACTTCGTGATGTCCCCGTTCCAGAGATTGGAGAGACTGATGTCCTCGTTGAGGTGGCTTTTACGGGAGTCTGCGGAACAGACCCTCACTTGCATAAGAATACTTCCGCATTCAAATTTGTCCGCCCGTTTATCCCGGGACATGAATTTGCAGGGACGATCACAAAGACCGGAGCAAAAGTGAAAGGTTTTTCTGCCGGCGACAGGGTAACATCGGAAACTCATGCCGAATATTGCGGAAAATGTACTCTCTGCAGACAGAACAATTATCCTCTCTGCAGGGAAAGAAAGGGATATGGATTCCATGTTGATGGGGCGTTTACAAAATATGTTAGAGTACCGGAGAGAATACTCCATCGTGTCCCGGATAACGTTTCACTGAAAGCCGCTTCCATTACAGAACCATTCTGTGTGGCATATAAGGCGCTCGTTTCCAACAGTAAAGTAAATCCGGGCGATACGGTTATAATTATCGGCCCGGGATCCATCGGGATATTATGTGCCCGGCTGGCTCATTTATCGGGGGCAGGTGAAATAGTGGTTATTGGTACTGAAGGTGATGACCGGAGACTTGACCTCTCAAAAGCTTTTGGAGCCACAATTACTGTAAACTCGTCCCGGGAAGATCCATTGAATAGGATAATGTCACTGGGTGATGGCTATGGGGCTGACCTTGTGCTTGATCTGGCAGGCAGCTCATCGACTTTAAAATTATCAATGGATGCCGTAAGACCCGCAGGCCAGATAACCAAAATAGGATGGGGCCGGCAGCCTGTCGGTTTTAGCCTGGACCCGATAATTGCAAAATCTGTCACCCTGAGAGGTCATTTCAGCCATACATGGGATGTCTGGGAAAAATGTCTGACACTTATGGGGAAAGGAATGATTGACCTGGAAAAATTAATCACTCATGAACTGGGTATTGACCAGTGGGAAAAGGCATTTGAAATGAGCGAATCAAAAGAAGCAGTCAAAGTAGTATTAAAACCAATTTAAACAATTATGTATAAGATAGGTTTTATAGGCTTGGGTATAATGGGTAAGCCCATGGCCAGGAATCTGCTGAAAGCAGGATACTCCTTAATTGTATATGATATTAATTCAGAAGCAGTTAAAGAACTTATTATAGATGGGGCTATTGAGGGAAAATCTTCCGGTGATGTTGCTTCGAAAAGCGAGGTTATAATCACAATGCTTCCAAATTCTCCAGATGTTAAGGAAGTTGTTCTCGGTGAAAATGGTATCATTCATGGTGTAAGACCTGGTTCAGTAGTGGTTGACATGAGTTCAATTGCACCTTCTGTCTCCAGGGAACTGGCAGAAAAGCTTCTTAAAAAAGATGTTATAATGCTCGATGCTCCCGTAAGCGGCGGAGAACCGAAGGCAATCGATGGAACACTGGCAATTATGGCCGGCGGCCCTGAAGATACTTTTAATAAGGTCAGGGATATTCTTGGAAAGATGGGAGCATCTGTAAAGCTTGTCGGTGATATCGGAAGCGGCAATATTACCAAACTGGCAAACCAGATCATCGTGGCATTGAATATTGCAGCAATAGGAGAAGCTATGGTCCTTGCAACAAAGGCCGGTGCCGATCCTGAAAAAGTATACCAGGCAATAAGGGGAGGATTAGCCGGCAGCTCTGCACTCGATGCTAAAATGCCCATGATCCTTAATGGTAATTTCAAACCGGGTTTCAGGATCGAGCTTCATATCAAGGATCTGAAGAACGCACTTGAAACAGCAAAGGAATTAGGCATAGAGGATGTTCTTACAGAAAAGGTGCTGGAGATAATGCAGACATTGCAGGCTGAGGGCAAAGCTAAAGATGATCATGGAGGAATAATCCAGTATTATGAAAAATCAGCCGGAATTCAGGTCAGGAAAAAATCATAATCACACAATTCGAAAAAAAGATTTAGAAAGCCTTATAATATTCCCGGTTCATCCTGGCTATATTGGTCAGCTTGATCTGCTTCGGACATTCAGCCTCGCAGGCCCCTGTATTTGAACAGCTTCCGAAACCAAGCTCATCCATCTTCTCAACCATAGCCCTAACTCTTTCCTTAGCCTCTATACGACCCTGCGGAAGCAATGCGAATTGTGATATTTTAGCTGAAACATATAACCTGGCTGATGCATTCTTGCATGCCGCAACACAAGCACCGCAGCCGATACAAATTGATGAATCAAATGCATCATCCGATTTTTTCTTCGGAGCAAGTATCGAATTTGCTTCAGGCGCTGCCCCGGCATTGACCGAAATGAATCCGCCTGCAATCTGGATCTTGTCAAAGGCGCTTCTGTCAACAATGAGATCCTTGATCACAGGAAATGGTTTTGCCCGCCACGGTTCAACCCATACTGTATTTCCGTCTTTGAAATACCTCATCGACAAATGGCATGTTGTAATTGCAGGAACAGGACCGTGAGGATGCCCGTTAATATACATCCCGCATGATCCGCAGATGCCTTCGCGGCAGTCATGGTCAAAGGCTACCGGATCCTTGTCATCTTCAACCAGCTTCTTGTTAAGAGCATCAAGCATCTCAAGGAACGACATTTCGGGAGAAACATCATCCATTTTATATGTTACGAATGTGCCCTTTGCCCTGGCATCCTTCTGCCGCCATATTTTTAATGTGAGGTTCATATCAATTAATAATTTGTTTCATATTGTAATTGTCTTGCCAGTCTTGCCAGTCTTGCAAGACTTGCAGGACCTGCAAGACTTTTATTTATAACTACGGACTTTCATT
>CAZLCF010000135.1:0-7931 GCA_964557905.1 uncultured Rikenellaceae bacterium
GAATTATGGCTTCAATATCGCTGAATCCCGTGAGTATCATCCTGATACAGTCCGGGTAATCTGGTATCACTTTTTCAAGGAATTGTATTCCTGTCATCTCCGGCATTCGCTGATCGGTAATTATTAATTGTATCGGGTGCCTTTTCATGATCTCAAGTCCTTCCTGACCAGATTTCGCTAGATGGACCTCATAATCACGCCTGAACGTGGAGTTGAAAACAACAAGATTGTCTTCTTCATCATCAACATAAAGAATCGGCGATAATGATTTATTTGTATTCATCAGATTTAGATATTAATGAATTAAAATTTAGATAATACAGATGATCTTATATTCAGAATACTTTTGCTTGTTCATATCAGAAGTCTTGCGTAATTGGTTTGAGCTTGTCATATAGAGATATATAGTTAAGGATACGTTTATGCAACTTCCAGATTTACTTTTGCTACTTTTTTCATGTCACTAATATAATATCTTGAACCTATGTAAAATAACAGAGCTCCTGCCAACAGTACAAAAGGCAATATTCCCATGGCTGTTCTGATATTTGCCAAATCAGAGATTTTACCCAGTATCACAGGTGCTGCAGAGCCAAGCAAGTTCTGAATGGTCACTGCAATTGAATACGAAGTTGCCCTTAATCCCGGATGGATTACATCCTGTGTCACTGCAGCAGCTCCTGCAATAAAAGTCATGATGATAACACCAAACAGGAGCAAAACTGGAATTTGTCCTATTCCTTTCAAGAAAAAGAATGACAGGAACAGCAACATAGTTGAAATGAATGTTGAAATAGCCGGAAAAAGCAGTCTTGCTCTAGGCTGACGGATTCTCCATTTATCAATGAGATAACCGCCAAGCGGTGCTCCAATAAGTGCTGGCATCATGACAGCACCCGCCAGAGTGCCGGCTGTCTTCGGTTCCATGGTAAACTCCTGTACAAAATAAGTTGGTAGCCATACTATTAGAGCTGTGGTAACAAAAACAACTGAAGCTATTCCAAAATAAGTAAACAGAGCTGATGGTTTTCTGATAAACTCAAGGATTATGTCCTTTTTCTCCATCCTGACCCTGTTGTTCTTTTCATCAACAAAAGAAAGATCAACTGTTTTGTAGTCTTTGATAGAAAGAAACAATATTGCAGCTATCAGCCCGGGAATTGCTATAATTCCAAATGCGGATCTCCATCCCAGTGACTGGGCTATGATACCACCTATTGTAACTCCAATCGCCGATCCTATAGGAATTGAAGCATTCCATATACCTAACATTTTTGATCTTTTCTCTAAAGGATACATTCCTGAAATCATCGCATTTCCTCCGGGAGCAAATCCTGCCTGGCCAAATCCTATTAGGACCCTGGCCAGAAACAATTGAGCGAAACTGCCGGTTATGGCGCATAATGCTGTTGCAAGGCTCCAGATGATAGCCATGATCCCGATTGATTTTGTCCTGCTCCAGCGATCAACCAAGAGTGAAACAGGCATAGAAAGCAGGGCCGTTGCCAGATAAATTACAGTGACCAGCCATCCACACTGGGTATCAGTTATGCCCCAGTCCTTCTGAATAAATGTAAACATTGAATTTACAACCATTCTGTCAGCATAGACAAAACCATAAAGGATGAACAGCAATATGAACACATAATTGGAATATCCTTTGGAGAAAAGATATCCGCTGCGATCATTAGTTTTTTTCATAACATTCCGGGAATAAGTTTAGTCTCAATATCATGCAAAAAACATTTATTTTTTGAGTTATAATTCTTCGGTTGATTGATGTGAAGGAAGAGTGATTAAGAAAATTGTGCCCTTGTCAGGTTCACTTTTAAAAGTAATTGTGCCTTTATGTTTCTCAATTATGCTCTGGCTGATTGAAAGGCCTAATCCTGTTCCCTTTCCAACTCCTTTTGTTGTAAAAAAGGGATCAAAAACCTTTACCTTCAGGTTGTCAGGAATCCCTTGTCCTGTATCTTTTATGCTGATCTTTATGTTTTCTCCAGAAATTGAAGTAGTAATGGTTATGGTACCATTTTCAGCAATCGCATCGACGGCATTTGAAAGGATATTCATAAATACCTGGTTAAGTTGATCAGGATAACATTCGATTAAAGGCAATTCACCGTAGTTTTTAATAATTTCAATACGGTTCTTATACTTATTATGGAGGAGGATCAGGGTAGAGTCAATACCTTCATGAATATCTGCCATCTTAAGAATATCTTCATCAAGGTGGGAAAAAGTACGGAGCCCCCTGACAATTTCAGTGGTTCTTTTTGTTCCGTTCTTAATACTGCTGATCAGTTTATTGATTTCCCTTATTGCCTCTTTGTATTCAATCTTTTGTTTAAGGTCTTCAACCTGCTTTAATTTTTTTGTTACGTTCCCGGGAGTGATTTTATGATAAATTTCCAGTACCTGTCTTATTTCTTCCAGGTCGGTCTCCAGTGAATCTACTCCGGCATTTATGAAATTTACAGGATTGTTGATCTCGTGCGCTATACCGGCAACAAGCTGACCCAGAGAGGCCATCTTTTCAGACTGGATAAGCTGGGCTTGCGAATATTTCAGGTTTTCCAGGGCAGTATGCAACTCCTCTTTCTGTATATTTAATTGTTCATTTTTAAAAGTTATTTCTGTGGTACGCTTCTCAACTTTTTCCTCCAGATTCCGGTTGTACTCTTCAAGATTCTTATATAGTCTTGCATTTTCGATGGACACTACAATCTGTCCTGTCAGCATTTTTAATATTTCCACTCTTTCAGAAGTGAATGCCCCGGCTATAAGATTATTCTCAAGGTATAAGATGCCGCTTAATTTGTTTTGATAGATCAGGGGCATACAGAATAATGATTTTAACTGACTGTGCACAATATATTCATCATAACTGAAAATCTCCTCCTTCACAGCGTTATCCAGAGTCAGAGTTTCCTTGGTCCGCAAAACATAATTGATTATAACCTGAGCAATGTCTTTACATTCCATAAAAGGAATATGCTGAAGCACATTAACATCTTCTTTATCTGCAAAAGCTTCACCTTCAATAAAAAGTTTTTGTTCATCTTTCAACAGGATATATCCCTTTTCGGCTCCTGCATCTGCAATAAGGATTTTAAGTAATTTCTCAAGTAGTTTTTCCAGACGGATTTCACTAGATATGATCCGGGATGCTTTCAGTACTGCCTCCAAATCGATACGTTCGGTCGTGGATTCCTGGAAATCAATTGCCTTAGCTGTTTTATTTTCTTGCAGTTCTGTGTCCCGGACTGAACCTCTGGAGAGAAGGTTCCGGTATTCTTCATTAAGGTGTCTGACTTTTGCCTTTGCCCCCCATTTTACATACAAATACCGGGCTTCGACAATATTGTTTCTTGCATTTTTTTCATTGTTTTTATGAAGCCAGAAAATCCCTGTCAGCTCATTTGCCAGGGCTTCTTCATTAATATAACCGTTTTCATGAGCAAGCTGTATTGCCTTTTCATAATGCTCCTGTGCCTTTTTATTCATGTTCTTTATTCTGCATTTCTCTGCTTCCACCAGATGCCATTTATGAAGATGGTTTTCAGGAGCATTTCTGGCAAATTTCTTCAGGATTCTCTGGTTTGAATTTACTTTTCTTATGTAATGCGACCTTCTGTACCATGGTTTACCGGAAAGATGAGAAAGGAAAACAAGAGAAGTATAGAAATAAATTAATGGTACATATACCAGCCCTACGACCGGTTCTTTATATTTTTCAAGTTTAATGGCATTTTGTAGGGCTTCAGACTTGCAGAAAAGATAACTGATTATTGTCTTTTTTGTATACAATGATCCAAGAGTGGTATTATCATTTTTATTGATCAGAACAGGTAACATCTCTGCCTCATTAAAACTATCGCCAATCAATAGAGAGCAGTCTTCTGCATATCCCATTAGATTAAGAGTCATTTGCCTGTGCAATTGCATGTTATATAAGGTCCTTTCCTGCTTGAGCTTCTTGACAACCTCAATATATTTACCCATTTCTTTTTCTACTGACTCCAGCTCAGTTCCACAGTAAAAAGAATGAACACATGCCATCATAATACTGTATGCTGCAAATTCAAGATCACCGGTTTCCAGTCCTGCCTGAAAAGCCGATTTTAATGGATCAATTGTGTCTTTTAATCTATCTTTCCAATGGCTGATGAAAATGTTGAACAAGGCAGTTATTCTTGAATTATATTCCTTCGTTTTGAATTTTGATAATAAACCGAAGGAAAATTTACCAAACTGATAACCCTTGGGAATATTTTTTAGCACCCCTAATGTAAGGATCCCATACATGCCGTAGCCATATGGAGAAAACGGAGAGTTGCCATATTTAATGGACAGATGCACCATATTTAGAATCATCATTATTACCTTCAAAATCTGATCCCGGAAGGCAGAACTGGCAGCGCACATCAGAATCCGCATGGCGGCAAGCTTGTGATCATCTTTCATTTGCGGTAATTCATTCAGTTCATCCAGAGTGTATCTTGATAAAACCAGACGCAGCTTCAGAATAGAAATCAGAACATTAATTCTTTTGGGGGTTTCAGGAATATTAACATCTAATTGTTTAAGGACCTCGATTGAAGTTGATACACCTTCCCTGATTCTGCCCCTGACAATAAGTGATTGTATTATGATTTCATTGACTTTTATCCCGTCAAGGAGTGACCTGGAATTCTTCAGCACTATCCTGGCCAGTTCATCCATTTTTTCAAAATTCCCTGACAAATAGGAAGCTTCAGTTGCTTCGGTATGCATTGTCAAGGCCAGCGGATACTGATCAACCCAACAATTTTTCCCTAAAAGATCAATCCCAAATGAGAAATACTTAAATGCAATTTCATAAGCATTTGCAGCTTTTGCCCTCTTACCCGCTATGGAATTCAGCCGGGCAAGTTCAATTTTTTCTGCATTATCGATAATCAATTCAGAACCTGAATTGAGCTGATTGGTGATATTGAAAATCTTTTCCTCCAGATCATCCTTTCCGGTTTTGGTTAATAAAAGGCGACCTATTTTCAAATGGAATTCTTTTCTCTTCTCTTCCTCAATTAATGAGTAAGCCGCATGCTGGATCCGGTCATGTGAGAATTTGAATAAGATTTGCGTATTTTCTATATCTTCATGTATATATCTGTAAACGTCGCTCAACGGGAGTATCAGTTCATTCTGCAAAGCTTCCCATAAACTATTTGCCGTATCTCCTGGAGCTTTGTTACAAACTGCTGAAAGAGTTTTCAGATCAAACTGGTTACCAACGCATGCAGCAAGTTTCAAGGTAGATTGTGTATCCTGTGATAGTTCCCGGATCTTATTAACCATCAGATCCACAACGTTATCGGTTACCTTCAGTTTCTCAATCTTGCCAATATCCCAGTGCCATATCATCAACCTGAGATCAAACTCAAAGAGTTTTTTATTGTAAATTGTATGTAAAAATTGGATCAGGAAGAATGGGTTGCCATTGGTTTTTTTCATGCAGAGCTTTGCAAGTTCTTCGGTTTTGTCTGAAGGACATTTCAGTGTTTCTGAAAGCAGTTGATTAACATTTATGAATTCAAGAGATGATAATAAGAGTGAACTGATCTTTGTACCTGCTTTATTGATTCTTTCAAGAAACATTGCAAGCGGATGGCTGTTATCGATTTCGTTGTCCCGGTAAGCCCCGATAAAGAAAAGGTAATTAGTCTCCGAATCTGTTAAAAACAATTCCATCAGGTTAATAGAGGGGAGATCGATCCACTGCAGGTCATCAAGAAAAAAGGTCAGAGGATGCCTGGCATTTGCAAACGTCCTGATAAAATTTTTGAAATAGATATTAAATCTGTTTTGAGATTCCTGTGACGGAAGTTCAGGTGCAGAAGGTTGTTTACCTACGATAAGTTCGACTTCCGGAATAACGTCAATGATTATCTGACCATTCGGTCCTATTGCCTGCAGGATTTCTCCCCTCCAGGCTGCAATTTGTTCTTCACTTTCAGTAAGGATCTGCTTAATCAATTGCTGAAATGCCTGGATCAGTGAATAATATGGTATATTTCGCTTAAACTGTTCAAATTTCCCGGTTATGAAATAGCCTTTTTTTGCGACGACAGATTTATGTATTTCATTAACCAATGCTGATTTTCCGATACCAGAATAACCATAAACCATCATCATCTCTTTGGTGCCCCGGCATACCCTGTTAAATGAATTCAACAAGGTTTTAATTTCTTTTTCCCTGCCATACAACTTTTGCGGGATCTGAAACCTGTCCGAATAGTCTTTCCCTGCAATGATAAAATCCTTTATCCTCCCGGTTGTCTGAAGCTGCTCAAGACAATTCCCCAGATCATCTTTTAATCCAAAACCACTCTGATACCGCTCTTCAGCGTTTTTTGCCATCAACTTAAGAATGATTCTTGAGAGTATTCCTCCGCCTCCCTGGTCAATATGTTTTGAGGGGAATTCTTGCTTATATGGAGGAAGCGGATCTTTAGCTATATGGCAGTGAACTAATTCCATCGGATCACTTTCCGGAAAAGGCAGCTGACCTGTCATCATCTCATATAATGTAACACCCAGAGAATACATATCTGTCCTGTAATCTATCATTCGGTTCATCCTGCCTGTCTGTTCAGGAGAAATATAGGCTAAAGTCCCTTCGAATTCATTCGGATTCTGAATAGCTGCAACTTCGTGTGACAGAACTGTTGAAATGCCAAAATCAATGATTTTAAGCTGGTCTATTTTCTGGTTCCATACAATATTGGTCGGATTAATGTTTTTATGAATAATATTTAAATTGTGAAGCTGACTCAGTATGTCTGTTATCTTGATTGAAAGCCTTAGAAACTCATCTAAATTCAGTCTTCTTTTCTCCAGGATTTTCTTTAATGATTCACCACCGAAATCCTCCATAACAATAGCACAACTGTTATTATAGCTTTCAAGACAATAGGCTTTAACAATACCTTCCAGATTTAAACCTCTCAGAATTTCGTATTCGCGGTTTAAACGGGCAATCCGCTCCAGGGCAGGGTAATCGCCTTTAAGAACCTTGATAATTACCGACAGCTTTGACGTTTCCTGAATACCTCGAAAAACCAAAGAATTATAGCTTTCATAAAGCTTTTCATTCAACTGGTACCCCCTGACAGAAATCATAATTTTGATTTTTAAGGTTATCCTTATCCGCTATAACAGCTCCTTAGCTTATAATTCATCCCTATCCTGTTTTACCTGTATAGTAATAATGAATTCACTTCCTTTACCAACTTCACTTTTAACATTAATACTACCTTGATGCTTTTCAATTATGCTCTGACTTATCGAAAGACCCAATCCTGTTCCTTTTCCAACTCCTTTTGTTGTAAAGAAGGGATCAAAAACCTTATCCCTGAGATTTTCAGGAATTCCATAACCGCTGTCTTTTATGCTTATCCGAACATATTTTCCTGATAATCTTGTATCTATGGTAATTGTGCCTTTCCCCTCGATAGCCTCTACAGCATTTGAAAGAATATTCATGAATACTTGGTTCAGTTGGCCGGGATAACATTCAATATGTGGTATGTCACCATAATTTTTAATAACCTCAATCCGGTTCTTGTACTTATTATGAAGGAGAATAAGCGTTGAATCGATCCCTTCATGAATATCGGCAGTTTTCAGGACATCCTCATCAAGACGGGAGAATGTCCGGAGTCCTTTTACGATTTCTGTGGTTCTCTGCGTGCCGTTCCTGATACTCTCGATCAGTTTATTTGTTTCCCTGATAGCTTCCTTATATTCCACTCTCTTTTTAAGTTCTTCTATCTCTTTCAGTTTTTCCTTTACATTTCCTGCTGTCACTTTGTGATAAATTTCCAGCACCTGTCTTATCTCCTCGAGGTTTGTTGATAAGGAATCAACGCCGGCACTTATGAAGTTAA